>JAOPYP010000398.1 GCA_025964635.1 Actinomycetes bacterium
ACGTCGCCCATGGTCAGCGGCGAGTACACCACGGTGGCCCGCAGCCCGAGCACCCGGCTCAGCCGCCGGAAGTGGCGCAGCCGGTCCGGGTCCGCCATCAGCCGGCGCGGCGCGGTCAGGAACGCCACCGAGGTATGCCCCAGCCCGGCGAGCCGGCGCAGCGGCAGCTCGACCGCGGCGGCATTGTCCGGGCGGACCCGCGAGACGCCGGTGATGCGGGCGGCCGAGGCGTTCAGCGCCACCACCGGGGCCCCCGGCCGCAGGTCGTGCCAGAGCCGGATCGACTCGCCGGTTCCGACCGGGGCGATGGCCAGCCCGGCCAGCCGCTGCGCGGCCATCTCCTGCAGGTGCCGGCGCTCACGCTCCAGCGAGTAGCGGGAGTCCAGGACGAGCAGGGTCGCGCCGGCCTCGCCCGCGACCTCTTCGGCGCCGGAGAGCACCTCGAGGAAGAACGGGTTGGCGAAGTTGCGGACCACGAAGCCGTAGGTGGTGGTCCGGCCCCGGCGCAGCGCCTGGGCCTGCGGGTTGGCGCGGTAGCCGAGTTGCTCCGCGATGGCCAGGATGCGGCGGCGGGTGCCGTCGGCCACCCCGGGCTGGCCGTTGAGGGCGAAACTGGCCGAGGCGACCGAGACGCCGGCCATCCGGGCCACATCCCGGATGCCCGCGGCGCGCGGTGATCCGTTGTGAGCAGTCGGCATGATGGTTCCCGCGGCCCGCGCTGCGCCTGTGGTCGGCCGGCGGCCCGGGACAGCGTGGGACGGGTGATGCGTGCGAGCCGCTGATCGTCAGCCTCTATGAGCGGCCGCGGTTAAGCAAGCGGGGCCGCGGGCCGGCGGTGACAATGCCCGGAGGCGCTGATCCGGGGGAGTGCGCGTCCCCCGGATCAGCGTCTCGTTTACGCCGGGGCCACGCTGAACCGCTGCGTCTCGGGGTCGATCGCGACGATCCGGGCCGAGATGCGGGCGCCGGCCGGCCAGGACTGAGGATGCGCGAGACACAGCGCGGTCCCGCTCCCCGGATCCGGGACATAGATTGTCGGTGGCTCCTGCCACACTGCCGGGAGGCCGTCAGCGTCCTGGCCCCGCGGCCAGTGGCCAGAACTGGCGGCGGTGGGTAGGTTCGTTCACCCAAGGACGGGGAGGAGCGTGAGCGAGATCGCCGCCACCGACACTGCCACTCATGACCTGGAGCTCTACCGGGGAGAACTGACCGGCTACTGCTACCGGATGCTGGGGTCGGCGCACGACGCCGACGACGCCGTGCAGGAGGCCATGGTCCGCGCCTGGCAGGCCTTCGACCGGTTCGAGGGCCGGTCCGCCGTGCGCTCGTGGCTGTACCGGATCGCCACCAACGTCTGCCTGGACATGCTGCGCAGCCGCAAGCGCCGGGCCATGCCGATGGACCTGTCGTCCCCGGCGCCCTCCAGTACCGAGCCGGTGGCCACGCTGCCGGACTCCGCCTGGATCGAGCCGCTGCCCGGCGACGGCCCGCTGCCCCCGGACACGGACCCGGCCGGGCGGGTGGTGCTGCAGGACAGCATCCGCCTGGCGTTCATCTCGGCCCTGCAGAACCTGCCCCCCCGGCAGCGCGCGGTGCTCATCCTCCGCGAGGTGCTGTGCTGGCAGGCCGCCGAGGTGGCCGACCTGCTCGGCACCACGGTGGTCTCGGTGAACAGCGCCCTGCAGCGCGCCCGGACCACGATGGCCGCCAGCGACCAGACGGAAGACCGGCCGTCGCCGCAGCTGGCCGAGGAGAACCGGGATCTGCTCGCCCGCTACGTGGACGCGTTCCAGCGTTACGACATCGACCGGCTCGTCGCGCTGCTGCACGAGGACGCCAGCATCTCCATGCCGCCGTTCGAGATGTGGATACGCGGCCGGGACGAGCTGCTCGGCTGGTACACCGGCTGGGGCAGCGGCTGTGAGGGGTCCCGGCTCGTGCCCGTGACCGCCAACGCCTCGGCCGCGTTCGGGCAGTACAAGCCGAGCGAGGACGGGACCCGGCTCGTGCCCTGGTCCATCCAGGTCCCGGAGATCTCGGGCGGCCGGATCGGGCACATCCATCATTTCCTGGACACCAGCCTGTTCGAGCGGTTCGGCCTGCCCCCGTACCTCGACCGTGAGGCGCCGGAGATCAGCTGACCGCCGCGCAGGGAGATCAGGCGGGGATATCCAGCTGACGGGCTACTGGTCCGCGGCCTCGCGGGCGGCGGCTTCCTCGACGGTGAGCTCGGCGGCCGGGTCGGCTTCCAGCCGCGCATCGGGGATGGGCTGCCCGCTCTGGACGGACCGCCCGTAGGTGCCGTCGGCCAGCCGCTGCTGCGCCCGGTCGAGGGCGGCCAGCCGGTTGCGCAGGCTCTCCGCGATCGCGTCGTCTATGCCCTGCTGGGTCAGGGACTGCGCGGGGTCGTCGATGTCGGCGTCCTGCTGGTCCTCGCTGTCCCGGTCTTCCCGCCCGGCCGTCTCAGTCTCGGCCAGCAGCTTCTGCACCTCGTCGCGCTCGGCGGCCAGCAGGGCCCGGGCCCGCTCAACGTCCACGTGATCTCCTTCGCACCTCACCGCCGCCGATTCCGCGGCCCACCCGTAGCGCCCCACCCTATGCCGTGGGATGACGGCGGCACCTGCGTCGGCGTATTCACGGACCCCGCCTCGCGCCGCGCTCCCCCCGCCGGCCAACATTCGTTCCCATCGGCCCCGCCGCCCTGGCGCACCGTCCCGGGCCTGACTCCCATCACCCCGACCCCGGCCCGGACCCGGAGCAGCGGGCCGGCTAGCAGCCGCCCGGGACGCGGGCGAGGGCCCGGCCGGACTCCGGCTCGCCGGGGTCATCGGGGCGGTGGCCGGAGTCCCGGGCGGCCAGGTCCCACTTCTGCTCGATCTTGCCGAAACGCCAGATGGCCAGGGCCACCACCCAGGTGAGCACGAAGACCCCGGCGATCACGAAGCCGGCCTTGTTGAGGTCGAAGTCCGCCAGCCACGCCCAGCCGGGGCCAGTCAGGTGGCCGTCCTGGCCGAGCAGGCCGAGCACCTCCACCGCCCCGATGAACATGGCCACGAACACGGACAGCCCGGTGATGGTCAGGTTGTAGTAGACCTTGCGGACCGGGCGGGAGAAAGCCCAGTCGTAGGCGAAGTTCATGAAGCAGCCGTCCGCCGTGTCGAACAGGCTCATCCCCGCGGCGAACAGGATCGGCAGGGACAGCACCGCGTAGAACGGGAGCCCGCCGATGACCGCGGTGCCGGCCAGGACGAGCAACGCGACCTCGGTGGCGGTGTCGAAGCCCAGGCCGAACAGGAAGCCGATCGGGTACATCTTCCACGGCGAGTCGATCCGGCGGGCCAGCGGGCCGAGGATGCGGTTCATCAGGCCCCGCTTGTTCAGCTGCTCCTCCAGCGCGTCGTCGTCGTACTGGCCGGACCGCATCCCGCGGAACACCTTGACGATCCCGGCCAGGATCACCACGTTGATCGCCGCGATCAGGAACAGGAAGACCCCGGACACCAGGGTGCCGATGATGTTGGTGGTGTACTGCAGGTGCGAGCCGGAGTTCCTGACCTGCTCGTTCAGCGCGCGGATGCCGAAGTTCAGCACCAGGGCGAGGACGAAGACCACGCTGGAATGCCCCAGCGAGAAGAAGAAGCCGACCGACAGCGGCCGCTTGCCGTCGCTGACCAGCTTGCGGGTGGTGTTGTCGATGGCGGCGATGTGGTCGGCGTCGAACGCGTGCCGCATGCCGAGCGTGTAGGCCAGGATCCCGGTGGTGAAGCCGAAGGTCTCGGTCTTGCTGATGTGGAAGTGACCGCTGACCGCGACGGCGAGCATGACCCAGCCCGCCACGTTCAGGCCCACGACGGTGAGCAGCATCGCGCCGGCCCGGCTCCACTCCCGCGGGGTCAGCCCGTCGCGGATCCTGGCCAGCCGGGCGCGCGGGTCAGCCATCGGGGCACCTTCCTGCCGGGGTCGTCGGACCAGACTAGGCCTTACTGCAATTTACTTGCAACAACGAACACCAGGTAGCTGCGGGCTGGTAGTGGCGCGTATCTCCGGGTCTTCAGCGCACGCGGCTGGCCAGGAACGTGGTCACGACGATGAGGACCAGGCCGGTGCCGGCCAGCAGCCCGGCCGGTCCGCGCGGTCCGGTGGGCAGGCTCCGGCTAGGCTCCCTGCTGCTCCTGGATCCGGCGCTTGATCCGGGCCAGCATCGCCGCCATGCCGCGCAGCCGCAGCGGGCTGACCAGATCGGACAGGCCGAGCTGGGTGGTGAACTCGGCCGGCGTGGCCAGGATCTCCTCCGCGCTGAGCCCGTCCAGCCCGGTCTGCAGGATGCTCGCGAAACCGCGGGTGGTCGGTGCTTCCGGCGGCGCGTCGAAGAACAGGTGAGCGGTGCCGTCGCCGTCCACCTCGACCGCCAGGAACAGCGGTGACTGGCACTCCGGCACCGGCTCCAGCAGGTCGCGGTGCTCCGCGTAGCGGGCCGGGAGGGGCGGCAGCTCGTCGGAGAACTCCAGCAGAAGCTGCAGCTTCTCCTGGCCACGAACCGCTTCGAACTCATCCACGATGTCCTGGAGCCGCGGGTTGAGCGCGGTCGTCACGGTTTGTCTCCCTGGGTGATGGGGACGCGGACGCTGTTCCCCCACTCGGTCCAGGAGCCGTCGTAGTTGCGCACGGCCGGGTAGCCGAGCAGGTGGTGCAGGACGAACCAAGTGTGGCTGGACCGCTCGCCGATCCGGCAGTAGACGATGACATCGTCGGCGGGGCTGAGTCCGGCCTCACCGCCGTAGATGGCCTCGAGTTCCTTCCGCGGCCGGAACGTGGCGTCCTCGGCGGCCGCGCGGGCCCAGGGGACGTTCTGGGCCCCGGGGATGTGGCCGCCGCGCAGCGCGCCCTCCTGCGGGTAGTCGGGCATGTGCAGCAGCTCGCCGGTGTACTCACCGGGCGAGCGCACGTCGATCATGGGCTGGCCGAGGTGGGCCTGGACGTCGTCGCGGAAGGCCCGGATCTGTGTGTCGTCCCGCTCGACCTCCGGGTAGCCGGCCCGGGGCCGGCCCGGCGTCTCGGTGCTCACCGGGCGGTTCTCCGCGATCCACTTGGCCCGGCCGCCGTCCAGCAGGCGGACGTCCGGGTGGCCGAACAGCGTGGCTACCCACAGCGCGTACGCCGCCCACCAGTTGTTCCGGTCGCCGTAGAGCACGAGCGTGGTGTCCCGGCCGATGCCCTTCTCCGACATCAGCCGCGCGAAGCCCGCGCCGTCCACGTAGTCCCGGGTGACCGGGTCGTTCAGCTCGGTGTGCCAGTCCAGCTTGACCGCGCCCGGGATGTGTCCCGTCTCGTACAGGAGAACGTCCTCGTCCGATTCGGCGACCACGAGCCCCGGATCGTCGAGGTGCTCGGCCAGCCACTCGGTGCTGACCAGCATCTCAGGCCGGGCGTAGTCCTGGAACTTGGGCGTGGCGTCATATGGCAGCGTCATGGTTACCCTCACCTTCGTCGGTGGTCCGCCCGCGGTCGCGCCACGGCGGTGGGGCCGGATACTCCCCACTGGTCAGCAACGCCCTAGGGCAGCGGGCCCTTCCCCCGGAACTTAGCCGACGGCGGGGAGGCGCCGCGCACGCGGCGCCTCCCCGCCCGTAGCCTTCGGCCCGGCCGCGAGGAGTTCGCTGACCGGCCAGGCCAGGAAGAACCGCTCCTCGCCGTCGATGGTGCTCTCGTCCAGCAGTTCCGCGCCCAGCCGAAGGTAGGGCCGCAGCCGCCGCCGGGCGCAGGTCGAGTACGCGACCTCGAAGCCCCGGGAGACCAGGTCGGCGTAGCCGAAGTCGCGGACGAACGCGTAGTAGCTGGTCAACGCGGGCACCTGATGGTGGCTCGTGGTCATCACGTTGAGGATCTCGCAGGTCCGGCCGGAGCCCGGCCGGGGCGGGGCGCCCGGCCGGGTGAAGCCGAACGCGGTGGCCTGGAAGGCGCGCCCAGGATTCACGTTGACCGCCATGGCCCCGGTGAGCAGGCCGCCCGGGTCGCGCCAGGTGTAGACGATCTGGTCGGCGTAGCGGATCCGGGTCCGCAGCCGCTGGCCAGCGTCGTCGAAGTCCCAGATCAGCCGGGTCAGGGTGTTGCCGGCGAGGCGGGCGTAGGCGCCGTAAAAGGAGCGCTCGTAGTCGGCGACCTGGGCCGGGTCGCCGGGGTCGAGCGTGCCGTACCGCCCCTTGCTGACTGGCCTCGCGCCCGTCACCACGGGGTTAGCCGGCACGGGGCATCACCCGCATCCGCAGGCCATGCCGGGGGTACTGGGTGACCGCGGCCGCGATCTCCACGGGGTGGCCCGGCTCCAGCCGCAGCCGGACTCGCTGCCCGGCCACCGCCAGCACCGTCAGCATCTCCACGGTGGCGAAGTTGGCTCCCATGCACTTGCGCTGCCCGGCCGAGAAGGGGATGTAGGCCGTGCGCTGCTCCCGGGTCAGCCGGTCGGGCGCGAAGCGTTCCGGGCGGAACGTGTCCGGGTCATCCCAGTACTCCGGCATCCGGTGCAGGGCGTGGATCGGGATCACCAGGTTGTCGCCCGTGTTGATCTGATGCTCGCCCATCTGGTCGTCGGCCGCGGCGTCCCGGGTCATGCTGTAGACCGGCGGGTACAGGCGCAGCGACTCCTCGACGACCTGCTCGGTGTAGCTGAGGGCCTTGAGGTCGTCGTAGCCGGGTGCGCAGCCGCCCAGCACCTGGTCCAGTTCCCCGTGCATGGCCCGTTCCGCGTCCGGGTTCTCGCTGAGCAGCAGCCAGGTCCAGGCCAGCGCGGTGCCGGTGGTCTCGAAACCGGCGAAGAACAGCGTGACCACCTGGTCCCGCAGTTCCCGCTTCATCGCCGCGGCCTGATCCCCGTAGGAGCGGATCAGGCTGCTCAGGATGTCGTCGTAGTCGCCCTGGCCGGCCAGGCGCTCCTCGATCCGGTCGTAGACAAACTGGTTGACCGCCCGCACGCAACGCCGGAAGCGGCGGTGCAGCCGGATCGGCAGCCACAACGGCAGCGCCACCGGGCTGATGTTCCGCAGCCCCACCACTTCCACCCCGACCCGCACCGTCTCCGCGAAGTCGTTGGACGCGGTGCGCAGGTCGCGGCTGAACAGTGCCAGGCCGATCACCCGCATGGTGAGGGTCTGCATGTCGCTGTAGACCTCGACCGTGTCGCCGCGCTGGCGGGCTACGTCCCACCCGTCCAGCACCTCACCCATCAGCCGGGCGGTAATCTCCACGACCCGCTCGAGCAGGTCCCGGTCGAAGGCGGGCTGCATGAGCCGGCGCTGCCTGCGCCAGGTCTCACCCTCGCTGCAGATCAGCCCGTAGCCGAGGACCAGCGCGAGGTTGTCGTGCTGCAGGCTCCGCTGGTACG
>JAOPYP010000405.1 GCA_025964635.1 Actinomycetes bacterium
CATCGAGGCCATCGCCGCCCACCTGGCCCCCGGCGTCAGCGTCAGCGACGCCGTCGACATCTACCTCACACTCGTACTGCCCGAGGTCTACCGCACCCTTGTCCTCGAGCAGGGCTGGACCGCCGACAGGTACCAAACCTGGCTCGCCGACACCCTCATCCACCAGCTGCTGCACCGCGACAGCTGAACCTGCGAAAGCCTCCGGCGACAGCGAGCAGACTGCCGTTTGACTGTAGCCACCGAACCGGGCCACCCAGCTCACTCGCTGCACGGCAAGCGCCAGCCAGCCGTGCCGGCCCTCGGCTGACCCGCACAGATCACCCCGTTCTGTGCTCGCCCAGCCAATACCCTCGGCGGCCGCCTAGCCGCGGTGCCGCACCAGCACCCCGTCCTTGCCTGCCGCGGCGAACTGCGGCCAGTACCGGGCGACCGGCGCCGTCAGGTCGAGTTCGTCGCGGTCGGCCAGGATGAGGGCGCACAGCGCCGTCATCGTCTTCGTGACCGACCAGACGTTGGCGATCGTGTCGCGTTGCCACGGGATCGTGCGGTCCGCGTCGGCGAACCCGCCCTAGACGTCCACCACCGGCTCGCCGTCCACGAAAACAGCCACTGAGGCGCCGAGGTCCCCAGCGTCCAGCAACGCGGCCAGCGCGCTGGGCACCGCGGTGAACAGATCATCGTACGAACCCTGGATCTCGGCCACGCACGGAATCTAGCTCCCACCGCCCCGCCATGGTGAACCGAACTTGCTAGCTCCGGCGCCGCGTCAGGCACGCATGCTGAGCGCCGAATCAGCAGCATGAGAGCTGGCCCTCCCGTCGATGCAGATCTGGCCGCCCGTGCGATGAGCGGCTGGCGGCGATATGGCAAGGCGCACCATCTGTGTGGCTATCGCTTGCACGGTGGCTATGCCGCACTATCAGCTAGCTGCCGGGCACCGCGTCGATTGTGCTGGACCGCGCAGGGAGAAAATCCGGCAGCCTCCGCGACGGAATCCCTGATGCTTCAGGTTTGCTCGATGGCGGGCGCCGACTCAGGGGGGCCAGCGGTGGCTGCCCAGCTGCCGAGGAGCTTGAGCGCCTCTTCGGAGCGCGAACCGGGCTCGGCGGCGTAGGTGAGGATCGTTAGCCCGTGGTCGACGGGGAGGTCCAGCCGGTTGAAGCTCAGGCTGAGCTCGCCGACCACGGGATGGTGGTAGTGCTTGGCGCCGGTGTTGTGGAGGCGTACCTCGTGCGCGGCCCAGCAGGTGCGGAACGCCTCGCTGCGTGTTGCAAGCTCGCCGACGAGGTCTGAGAGGCCGCGGTCGTGCGGGTCGCGGCCCGCGGCCCAGCGCAGGATCGCGACGCAATCGCCGGCGACGCGTTCCCAGTCGTCGTAGAACGTCTCGGCTCGCGGGTCGAGGAACACGAACCGGGCGCTGTTGACCGGTCGTGCGGGTGTGGCGTACAGCTCGCAGAACAGCGCCCGCCCGAGCTGGTTGGCGGCCAGGAGGTCCAGGCGCTGGTTGCTGACGACCGCGGCGGCGCCGGTGATCGCGTCGAGTGTCCACTGGACCTCGGGCCGGACGCGCTGCCTGGCCTGGCGCCGGCGAGGCCGCGCTCCCGCCGGCTGTGCGGCTCTGGCGAGGTCGAAGAGGTGGGCGCGTTCGGCGTCGCCGAGCTCGAGCGCGCGGGCCAGTGCCTCGAGCACGCTCTGCGAGACCCCGTGCATGTCTCCGCGTTCCAGGCGCGTGTAGTACGGAACGCTCACGCCGGCCAGGACGGCGACCTCCTCGCGGCGAAGTCCGGGAACGCGGCGGCTGCCGTACGAGCGCAACCCCGCCTGCTCAGGTGTGATCCGCGCGCGGCGGGAGGTGAGGAACTCGCGGATCTCCTTCCTGGTGTCCACAAGATCCAGCGTAAATCCGGCTGGCCGGTCCTGGGGGACCCTGCCAGTAGCCCTATCAGCAGGGACTCTCACGTCCCGCGATCCCCGTGGTTTCCTGGGCGCAGCACGAGGCCGCGGCCCGGCCCCCCGTCATCCGGCGAAGGGGGAACGCGCCGGCCGTGCCCTTAGGGGACGCCGCGACGGTGTCGTGGTGGCGGCGAAGTCCGGCTTCGTCTGGCCCGCAGCGCTGACGACTGGCGGGCCAGGGGCGTCCGGCCGGCCCCGGGAACCCGTGGCCCGCGCTGGCCGCAGGCGAGCCGGCCGGCTGCCTGTCCAGAGAAGTGAGGGAATCTGATGAGGTACAGGCTTTTGGGTAAGTCCGGGGTGCGGATCTCGGAGGTGGCGCTGGGGACCATGACTTTCGGTGAGGACTGGGGGTGGGGGGCGCCGCCGGAGGCCAGCGCGAGGATGCTGGACCGGTTCGCTGACGCGGGCGGCAACGTCATCGACACCGCCGACGTCTACACCGGCGGGTCGTCGGAAACCATCCTCGGCGAGCTGCTCAAAGGGCGCCGTGACCGGTTCGTGCTCGCCACCAAGTTCACCAACCAGACCGACCCGGGTGATCCGAACAGCGCCGGCAACCACCGCAAGAAGATCGTCACCTCGATCGAGGCGAGCCTGCGCCGGCTGCAGACCGACCACATCGACCTGTACTGGGTGCACAACCGGGACGTGCTCACCCCGGTGGAGGAGCTGATGCGGGTCCTGGATGACCAGGTCCGCCTGGGCAAGATCCTCTACCCCGCCGTCTCAGACTGGGCGGCCTGGGAGATCGCCGAGGCCAGCACCGCCGCCCGGTGCCGGGACTGGTCACCATTCACCGCGGTCCAGCTGCGGTACAACCTGCTGGACCGCACCCCGGAACGGGAACTGCTGCCCATGGCCGCCGCGTTTGACCTGCCGGTGTTTGTCTGGGGGCCG
>JAOPYP010000406.1 GCA_025964635.1 Actinomycetes bacterium
CGGATCCGACGGTGGGCTCGTCATCGGGGTCGGCCATGCCGGGCCTGCTCTCGTCCCTCGGGGGCACCCGGCGGGAAATACGGGCGGCCCAGCGCAATGTCGGCGAAACTCGACAGCGAGTATCCCATGAGCCGCCCGTGACGGCTGTTGACGCAGAACGGGCAAATTGGTCATCCTGGTTGCGTGAGCGAGAGCCTGGTTGCGGCCGGCGCAACCTACCGGTCAGCCGAGCGCGTGCTGACGCTGCTCGCCGCCTTCGAAGACAGCAGGCCCGAACTCAGCGTGACGGAGATCGCCGAGGCGCTGGGCGTGCACAAGTCCACCGCCTCGCGGCTCGCCGCCACCCTGGAACGCACCGGGTTCCTGGCCCGGGCCGGCCGGCGGTACCGGCTGGGCGTCGAGATCATCCGGCTCGGCACGGTGGCCCTGCGCAGCGCCGACATCGTGGCCACCATGCAGCCCGCCATGGAGAAGCTCTCCCAGCTCACCGGCGAGACCATCAACCTCGCGGTGCCCGCCGGCCCCGACGTGCTGAACGTGGCCGAGGTGCCGAGCACCTACATTCTCAGCTCCTCGGGCGGCTGGGTCGGCCGGCGCACCCGGCCGCACGCGGTGGCCAACGGCAAGGTGCTGCTCGCGTTCGGCGCCATCCCCGCGCCGGCCAGCCTGGAGCGGTACACCGAGCACACCATCACCACCCCCGCGACCCTCCGGGCGGAACTGGCCCGGATACGCCGCGACGGCTACGCCACGGCGGTCGCGGAGCTGGAAGATGGGCTGGTCGCGGTGGCGGCCCCGGTCTTCGGCCCGGGCGGCGGCTGCGTCGCGGCCGTGTCCATCTCCGGCCCGGCCTACCGGATGCCGCCGTCCCAGCTCGCCGAGCTGGGACAGCTCTGCGCGGCCTGCTGAGCCAAAGGGGCGCCGGCGCCGACTGGACTGAGGAGCGAGAAGCGAGAAGCGAGGGAAGGAGGGACGAGGGAAGGAGGCGCCTTAAAGGCGGCCCCGGAGGCTCAAGGAGACAATGGACGAGTACCTGCTCCACGTCGGCGGCCAGTGGCGCGCCGGGCACGCGGCCCCGGACGTGGCGGTCAGCCCGGCAACCGGCGAGACGTTCGCCTCGGTCGCAGTGGCCGGCCCCGCGGACGTGGACGACGCGGTGCGCACGGCGGCCCGGGCCGGGCCGGACTGGGCGGCCCGGTCGCCGTTCGAGCGGGCCGCCTGGTGCGAGCGGGTCGCCGCGGCCATCCTCGGCCGCCGTGATGACCTGGCCCGGGTGCTCACCCTGGACCAGGGCAAGCCGCTACAGGCCGAGGCGTACGGCGAAGTCGACGAGCTGGCCGAGTACTTCCGGATGGCGGCCGCGGACGCGCGGCGGCTGGACGGGGCCTATCCCCCGTCCAGCTCGGCCGGCCGCCGGGTGATCACCGCCCGGGTACCGCTCGGGGTGGTGGGCGTGATCAGCCCGTGGAACTGGCCGTACACGATGGGCGCGGAACTCTTCGCGCCCGCGCTCGCGGCCGGCAACGCGGTGGTCTGGGTGCCCGCCCCGAGCACTAGCGCGTGCTGTGCGGTGCTGGCCGGGATCATCGCGGCGGAAGGCACGCCGCCGGGCGTGTTCAGCTTCGTCCCCGGTCCCGGGCCCGTCGCCGGGGATGCGCTGGCCGGGCACCCCGGGGTGGCGGCCGTGGGCTTCATCGGGTCGGTGGCCACCGGCGGGCTGGTCGCGGCGCGCGCGGCAGGCAAGACGCAGCTGCTCGAGCTGGGCGGCAACGGCCCGATGGTGATCCTGGAGGATGCGGACCTGGACCTGGCGGCCGGCGCCGCTCTGGAGGCCGCGTACCTGTGCGCGGGGCAGAGCTGCACCGCTGGCGAGCGGTTCCTGGTGCACGCCGCGGTCCGCGCCGAGTTCACCGAGCGGGTGGTCGCGGCCACCGCCGGGCGGGTCCGGCTGGGCGACCCGTTCGATCCGCAGACCACGATGGGCCCGCTGAACAACGAGGCGACCGCGGCCAAGTTCGACCGGCACGTGGCCGACGCGGTCAGCCGCGGCGCCAAGCTGTGCCACGGCGGGCGGCGGGCGGCCGGCTTTGCCACCCCGCTCTACGCGGAGCCGACCGTGCTGGACGGCGTGACACCCGACATGCTGATCGCCACCGAGGAGACGTTCGGCCCGGTGGTGCCGATCGTCGAGGTGACGTCCGCCGCCCAGGCCCTGGAACTGACCAACTCCTCACCGTTCGGGCTGACCGCGGCGGTCTTCACCGGCGACCTGGAGCGGGGTCTGGCCTTCGCGGAGCAGGCCCGGGCCGGCTGGGTGAACGTCAACGCCTCCACCAACCTGTGGGAGTCGCATCTGCCGTTCGGCGGCCGGTCCGGGTCGGTGAGCGGGCGCGGCCGGGTCGGCGGCCGGTTCGCCATGGAGGCCTTCACCGAGCCCAAGACGATCCTGTACCCGGGGCCGCGCCTCAGCGGTTAGGGCCTGTCCCGGGCCCTAGTCGAGCGCCCCGGGGTCGGGCTCGCCGACGTAAGCGGCCCGGCTGGCGTCGGCCCCGGTGCCCCGACCACGGGCCCCGCGGTCGGCCTGGCCGTCCGGGTGCAGGCCCAGGACCGTGAGCAGGACCATGAGCGCGCCGCCGCAGCAGATCGCCGAGTCGGCCAGGTTGAACACCGGCCAGTGCGGCAGCTGGATGAAGTCGACCACCCAGCCGCGCAGCGGCCCCGGGCCCCGGGCGATCCGGTCGGTCAGGTTGCCCAGCGCCCCGCCGAGCAGCAGGCCGAGCGCGACGGCCCAGCGGCGGCTGGCCAGGGTGCGGGCCATGCGCAGGATCGCGACGATCACGGCCGCCGCGATCAGCGTGAACACGACCGTGTACCCGTCCGCGCCGAGCGAGAAGGCGGCCCCGGGATTGCGGATATAGTCCAGCCGCAGCAGCGAGCCGATCGCCCGGACCGGCACGTTCTCGGTGAGCGTCGCCACGACGATCACCTTGCTGATCACGTCGGCCGCGTACACCAGCGCCGCCACCCCGACGAGTACGCCGACCCGCCGCCGGGCGGCCGGGCCGGAACCGTCGCCCGCCGTGCCGCGCCACCTCATCCGGTCTCCGTTCGCCGGCCCCCAAGCTATCCCACGGCGGCGCGGTTCTCCGAGACGGCGTCGGATCGGGAAGGTGCGGGGCGTGCGCGGCATGCCGACCCAGTGGCGGATGGTGAACTCCCCGACCGCGGGTGAACACCGCGCTGGACAGATCCCCCGGCCTGGGGACCTGCGGGGCTACCCCGGGCCGGAGGGTGCCGGGTGCTGCTGCCAGGCGAAGGCCAGCGGGGTCAGCGCCGTGAGGTCGATGGCGGGCTCCACGGTGGAGTAGGACTGCACGTTGTCGGCGAACACGGCCTTCTGCCCGTTGTACGCCGCGTAGGGGACGTTGCCGGGGGCGCGGGCCGCGCACGGCCGCATGTTCGGCACGGTGCCGGTGGCCGCGAAGGAGTTCGGTCCCTCCACGGCCGCCCCGGCCAGGACGGGCGGCTGCCCGTTCAGCGACCCGGCCAGGTTCGCGACCTGGTGCTGCATGCAGTCCGGGAACACGGTCCCGTCCCCGACGATCAGCGAGACGCCCCACGCGTTGCTGCCCAGGATGTCGTCGAGCCAGCGCTGGGCCCAGGACGCGTACACGGGCCGGCCGGCCAGCGCGTCGTACTCGTCCGCCATCACGGTCAGCCCGGCCCCGTGCGTGGTCGTGTCCCACTGGTCCCAGGCGAACCCGAAGCGGAACGGGTCATTGGCCCCGATGCGGATGCCCTTCTCGATCTGCCCGCGCAGGTCGGCCATGAGCTGGGCCGTGGTCACGGCGAGGCCGGTGGCGTGCTGCCCGCGGATGGCCAGAACCAGTTCGTAGTCGGCCAGTGCGCTCACGTCGTACAGGTTCAGCGTGTCGGCCAGCGCCTGCTTGCTGTGGATCCAGGCGCTGGCCCACGCGGCCGCATCGCGCAGGTAGGTGCGGGCGGACCGGACCGGAAGACCGGCCGGCAGGGCCGCCGGGTGGC
>JAOPYP010000419.1 GCA_025964635.1 Actinomycetes bacterium
CGCAGTACACGAGGGGGGGTCGGCCCCGGCGGACAGCCGGGCCGGCGAGCGGCAACGCGCAGGGCGCTCGCTGGAGTTCGAGAGAACTGCCGGGGTCGATCCTGGGTCATCTCCCAGACGGGAAACCGCAATCGTTCCCGAAGGCGAGTGGCGGGACCGTGGCTACTGAATGTAGTCACGGTCTAACTTTTTGTAACTGCCCATGCCAAGAGCCCAAGTCCGCCATACTGGTCCTGCCGCTAGCCAGGACTGCTGCTCACCAGCACCAACGGCTGGCCGGCACGGCCGCCAGTCAAGGGGGGATGGGCGGCACGCTCGGCATCCGCGTACCCGGTGCCGCGGCGCGTGCGGGGGCACGTTTCGTGACGGGGCGCGATGCCGACGCCCGCCGGGGACCCGCGGGGCCCGGCGCGGCACCGCTTCACAGGGGGAGGATCGCACAATGCCTGACCCAAGGCTGGTATCTCGCGCGCAACGCGCCGCGACAATGTTGGAGCGGGCATGGGAGCGGTGGCGTGCCACGCAGGGCCTGGAAGCTGAGCCCATGCCGCCAGTCTCCAGCTACGTGGGCTACTCGATCGAGGAGCCCTGGGGGCGGCCCCGGGTCGTCTTCGGCGTGAACGCCGAGGACGCCGAACGGCTCGCCGCGTTGCTCCAGGAGAGCGTGGGATACGGCCCGGATGGCCTGCCCCGGACGCCCGACGCCGGCTACCGGCCGGCAGGCATGGGCGGGTTTGCGGCGGACCGCCCGGCCGGCCCGGACCGCGGGTACGACCAGAGCCTGCTCAACGATGTGCGCGGGCGGATCCCCGTGCAGGGCTGGCCACCGGAGTTCAGCGACAGCCGGGAGCAGCTGAACAGTGCCGGGCCCAGCCATCCGGACGAGCCTGAGCTGCCCCTCGATCTCGGCCCCCTGCAGGCCGACGGGGCCGCGGGCGGGCCGATGGGCGCGGACGAGGAGCCCGGGCGGGTCCACGGCCTCAAGCCGCCGGGCGAGCTGGGGCTGTCGGATGAGTTCCGGGCGGCGGACGATTATCTGGACGCTGACGAATTCCCCGATGATGCGTTCCCGGCGGATGAGCGCGGGCGGGACGACCGGTCTGGGGCGTCCGGCGACGGCGCACCGTATGGTTCCCCCTACGCCGGGGACGCGCCCTACGGCGTTCCGTACACCGGGGAGCCCTACTACCCGGAAGGCACGTACGGCTCGGCCCTGCCCGGTGGGTACGGTGCGGCGGGCGGCTACAGAGTGCCCGGGCAGTACGGAGGGCCCGGGGAGTACGGAGCGCCCGGGCAGTACGGAGCGCGGGCCGGACATGATGGGCCCGAGGCACACGATGCGGCCGGTGGACAGGATGCGGCCGGTGGACAGGATGCGGCCGGTGAATTCGGTGCGCGGGGCGGAGGACAGGGCACGCCCCGTGGACACGGCATGCCCGGTGGACACGGACAGCCCGGTGGGTACGGCGCGACCGGGCTGTACCGCGCCACGGACGAAACCGCGGGCGGGCCCCACGGCCCGACCCGCACCGGCGAGCCGCAGGAGGATGAGCGCCAGCCCGGCCAGGCGGCCGGGTCGCTTGCGGGGGGCGCACTGCATGGCGGCACGCCGGAGGATGCCACTGCAGCCACCGCTGAAGTCCCCGCCCAGGCCGGACCAGACGAGGACGCCCGGCACAATGTGACCGGACCCGGCCAGATCACGCCCGACCAGATCACGCCCGGCCAGCCCAGCCCGGGCCAGCCCACGTCCCACCAGCCAAGGCCCGACGGGTCCGGCCGAGATGAGGACGTACGGGGTGACTCTGGCCCAGATGAAGACCTGCGGGATGAGTCCGACGTGGACCCGACGGCCGCGGACGACCGAGCCGGGGACGACCGAGCCGGGGACGATCAAGCCGGGGAGGTGCGCCCCGAAGACGAGGTGGACCACGCTGACGAGGCGCCGGACCGGAACGCAGGTGACGGGGACGCACTGAGCAGGGACGCGCTGAGCAGGGACGCCCGGCCCGCGGAGGCTCCTCGTCACGGCGACGGGCCGGTGCCCGGATCTCGGCACGGTTCCGCGCCGGATGGGCCGGATTGGCCCTCGTCGCGCTCGCCGCGGCTGGGCACCGGGCCGGAAAGGCCCGGCAACCGGTCGCCGGACCGCGAAGCGGGGCCGACCGATTCCCCGCGGGCCGGACCAGGGGAGGAACCTTCGGCCGCAGCGCAGCTGACCGACGATACCTCCAGCGGATCGACGGCGGTCGCGGACCGTGCCGGGGACCGACCGGCGGATCCGGCCAGCCGGGGCAGCATCACCGACACCATGGCCGCGGAACTGGCCGGATGGGCCGCCGGTGAGCTCCCAGGGCAGGCCGCCGCGCGCCTGGCCAGCTGGGCGACGGCCGGCGGCGCGGTGGCCCGCGGCCGGCAGCAGGCTCGTCCCGGCGGTGGCGGAACCGCCACAGAGCGGGTGAGCTAGCGGAGTACCCTCGTGCTGGATCGGGCCGGACCGCACCGGCGGCCCGGTACCCAGCAAGCGGGAGTTCCGGATGATGCGCCGTCGTGCCCGGCCCGGCTTAAACCGTGTGACCCGCGTGCCCACGCTCGTCCTGACGAGTGCGGTGCTCCTGGTCGGCGGCCTGGCGGGCTGTGCTGGGACGAGCGGGACCGCGTTGCCCGCCGCGGGCGGGTCGCCGTCCAGCGCTAGCCCCCGAGACAGCCCCGGTGCCGCGGCTAGCGGTACGGGCGGTGCCGCCGGGACGCCGGGCGCATCGCCCGCCGGGCAGCACAACGGCAATGCTCCGCTGAGCACCGCCGCGCCTGCGCCCACCCGTGCGGCCCAGCCCCTGGCCGGCCAGGTCATCGCTCTGGACCCCGGGCACAACGGTGCGAACTGGTCGCACTCCGCGATCATCGACCGGCTGGTCAACGTGATCACGGAATTGAAAGCCTGTGACACGACCGGCGCGCAGACCGACGCGGGTTATGCCGAGCACACGTTCACCTTCGACGTCGCGAAGAGGCTGGCCCGGCTGCTCCGGGCGGAGGGCGCCACCGTGGTCCTCACCCGTCACAACGACCACGGGGTCGGCCCGTGCGTGACCCAGCGCGCGGCGATCGGCAACCGGGCCCACGCGGACGCGGCCATCTCCATCCACGCTGACGGCGGGCCGCCCACGGGCACCGGCTTCGAGGTGATCGCCCCCGGGCGCATCGCGGCCCCCGACGCCCCGGTGATCGGGACCTCCGGCCGGCTCGCTGTGGACATCAGGAACGCCTACCACGGGATCACCGGCGAGCCCTACTCCGACTACGTCGGCTCACGAGGGCTTGATGTGCGTACCGACCTCGGCGGCCTGAACCTGTCCACCGTGCCCAAGGTCTTCATCGAGTGCGGCAATATGCGCAACGCTGCCGACGCGGCCCGGCTGACCAGCCCGCGGTTCCGGGAACGCATCGCGGTGGCCCTGGCGGCCGGCTTCACCGCCTTCCTCAAGAGGCATTCGTGAGCACGCACTCAGCCATCGCTAAGGTGCGGGCGCTTACATGCTGCCTGTGACACCCGAGAGCGGGCCTCCGCCCAGGCGACGGTTCGGGCATCCGCTGATCCTGGTGGCCGTGGCGGCCGTGGCCCTGCTCGCTGGCGCGGGAGGCGCGGCCCTGGCGACCTCCGGCAGTTCCTCGCCCGCGACCGCGGACTCGGCCGCTAGTCAGCCCAGCCCCTCGCCTTCCGCGTCTGCCTCGGCCAGGCCCCCATCGTCGCGGGGCCCCGTAGCCGGGGCGCCGGGAGGAGGAGGCGGGTTCTTCGGCG
The DNA here is from genome assembly GCA_025964635.1 of Actinomycetes bacterium. GTDB lineage: Bacteria > Actinomycetota > Actinomycetes > Streptosporangiales > Streptosporangiaceae > RYN-230. Next base: position 3,800 of record JAOPYP010000419.1, read on the forward strand.
GGGCCACCGGCGGCGGGTTCTCCGGCGCCCCCGTGCACGGCGCGCTCGTGGTGCCCGCATCCGGGGGCGGCTATCAGACCGAGGACATTCAGCGCGGCAAGGTCACCGCGATCAGCGGCTCCTCGGTCACGGTGCTCAGCGCCGACAAGTACACCAAGACCTACCAGGTGACCGGCTCTACCTCGGTCAACGCCGGCCACGGCGGCCTCAGCACCGTCAAGGTGGGTGACCAGGTCAGCATCACCGCGACCGTGCACGGCGCTACGGCCACCGTGAACAGCATCATCGACTTGTCCCGCCTCGGTAACGGGAGCTTCGGCCCGGGCGGCGGCAACCAGGGACAACCCTCCAGCTGAGGGTGCAGACGTCTGGGTCCGGCCCGGCCTGCCCAGGGACCGGGCCGGGCTCAGACACCACGAATCCGTAACCCGCCCCGCACACTGTCGGTGGACAGGCGGAGAATCTGGGTCGTGCGGGTTGCGGTGGCTACCGGGCCCGGGCGCACGGCCCTCCTGCAGGAACTCGCCGAGGACGGCAGCGGCTACGCCGCGCCGATCCTGGTGAACGATTTTCCGGCTGCGGTGGCGGACTACGAGCGCGCCGGGCCAGAGCGCGGTGAGACCGTGCGCTGGGTCTGGTCGGACACGTTCACGGCCTATCCGCCCCTGCTGAGCTCCGGGGTCCGGGTGGACCG
>JAOPYP010000426.1 GCA_025964635.1 Actinomycetes bacterium
TGTCGCTGGCCACCCGGACGGCCAAGGCCTCCGGGAAGGCAGGCGCGAAGGTCGGGACCACGGTCGGCAAGGCCCAGGGCACGGCCGACCTGGCGCTGGCCAAGGCTGACCTCGCCCGGGCCAGGGCGGGGACCGCCCGGGCCAAGGCGGGCCGGGCCCGCGTCGAGAAGGCGGCGCAGGCCCGCGGGAGGGCCGGAAAAGCCGCCCACAAGGCCAGCGCGAAAGCCGCGAAGGCGGCAGGCAAGGCCAGCGCGAAAGCCGGGAAGGCGGCCGGCAAGGCCGGGGTGAAGGCCGGGAAGACCGCGAGCCGGGCCGGGTACCAGGCCGGCCAGGCGAAGGCCAGGGTGGGCCAGCTCACCTCCCGCTGACCCCCGCCGCGGACCCCGCCACCCTCGAGCCGCTGGCCGGCCAGGTCGTGGGCTCCCGCTACTGACCGCCGTCACCCTCGGCCTCCGCTCGTCACGATGCGGGCGCTACCGCTATCCAGCCTGCTGGGGGATGCTTGGCTCATGTTCCTGAGCGACCCACCCGCATCCGATCTCGCCGAGGCGCTGTATGACGAGGACCGCGAGAGCGACGGCTACGTCAGCAACACCACCCGGCTGTGGTGCTGGCGGCCCGACGTGCTGAAGGACTTCTTCGGCGTCCGCAGCACCCTGTCGAGCGGGTCGGGGCTGTCACCCGCCGACCAGGCCGTGCTGTTCGCGGCGACCGCCGCGGCGCGATCCGACTCCTACTGCGGGCTGGCCTGGGGCACCCGGCTGGCCGGTCACGCGGGCCCGGGCACCGCGGGGCAGGTCATGACCGGGATGACCGGCGGCCTGGACCCGCGCGGCGCGGCCCTGGCGGACTGGGCCCGCCGGGTCGCCCTGGACCCCGGTGCGGCCACCCCGGCCGACATCAGCCGCCTGCACGACGTCGGACTGACCGACCAGCAGATCCTCGAGGCCACGGTGCTGATCGCCTGGCGGGTGGCGTTCACCGCGGTCAACGCGGCGCTCGGGGCCCAGCCGGACGCGCAGCTGGCCGAGGCCGCGCCCGCAGCGGTCCGTGCCGCCGTGAGCTACGGCCGGCCACCCTCGGCCGTCCCGTCGGTTTAGTGTCCCGCCGCACGGGCTGTAACTGGTCATGACCTGGTCTTCCCCGGAGACCCTGGGCGAGCCCGATGAGGTCGGTTTCGGCTCGGGGCGGCCGCCGGGCCGCCATTGGCCGCGCTGGCCACTGATCCTCGCCGGGGCCGCCGTGATCGCGGTGGCGGCCGTGCTCGTCCTGGCCCGGCAGCCGGCCAGGCCGGCCCGGGCCCACACGGCGGTGACGGTCACCCAGGCCGGGCACCGGCTGCTCGGCGTGCGGGCCGGCTGGGAGCTGCTCGGCTACGGCCCGCGCCGCGCGGTACGGGTCCAGCTCGCCCGGGGCCGCGTCACCCAGACCGTCGTGCCCGTGCTGGCCAGCACCGGGCCGTTCTCGTTCGTGGCGGGCCCGAGCCAGGTGATCATCCGCCCATGGGATGTCGAGCCCGGTTACCTGGTGCCGGACGGCCAGCCCGCCCGCCCGCTGCCGAGCGTCCTCGGCCAGGGCGGGGAGACCCTCCCCGGGCCACAGCCGGGCGAGGTGTGGGTCCAGAAGACGGCGATGTCCCTGACCCTGACCCGGCTGGACGGCGGCCAGACCGGGGTGTCGATCCGGCTGCCCGCCGGCGGCTGGTGGCTGGCCAGCCCGAACGGGCGGGGCGACGTGCTGCTGTCCGGCGTGGGCGAGATCTACGACGTCTGGCCGGGCGGCTCCCGGCGGATCGGGGGAATGCTCGCGGCGGTCGGCCCGACGCGCTGGCTGACCGTGAACTGCAACCGCCCGCACCGCTGCACCGATGTGGTCATCGACCCGGCCACCGGGGCGCAACGGCAGCTGGGGGGCCCGCCGGTCGCGTCGGTGTCGGCCGCCGCCCCCGGCGTCATCGCCCCGGACGGTGCCACGGCCGCGGTGTTCCGGGTCACCGCCGGCGGCCAGGTCACGCTGCACCTGCTCAACCTGGCCACCGGGGCGGATCAGCGGATCGCGGTCCCGCTCGGCCCGGCCTTGGTGCGTGCCGGGACGCTGGCCTGGTCTCCCGACAGCCGGTGGCTGTTCGTGATCGACACGCACGGCGGGCTGGCGGCGGTGAATGCGGCCACCCAGCGCGTCGAGGGCCTCGGCGTGCGGCTCCCGTGGCTCAGCCAGATCGCGATCAGGAACGCACCCAGCTGAACGCCCGCCGCTGAACGCCCCGCCGCTGAACGGGCTCAGCGCGGGAGGGCCCAGGGGCCAACGCCGCCGATGCGCTCGGGGGCTTGCTGACCAGCCGGTTGAGCCGGACGATGATCCAGCGCGCGGCTTCCTCGGCCACGCACCAGCCCAGCCGCCCGGCGGCTCCGATGATGGCCAGCCTCATGACAGGCTCCCGGCGGTCGCGTCCCAGTCGATGTGGTGCTCGTACACCTCGCGCAGGCTTTTCGCGTTCGCGGTGGCCCTGAGGATGACGGGCAGGATGAGGTCCCGCGCGAACCGCCCGGCAGGACCAGGTGCCTTGGAGCTGTTCATCCGGGCCGCGGCTTTAACTATCTTCTCCACCCGGGGGCGCCGCGTGCGCTCGAAGGCTGCGAACGCCCCGGCGGGCGTGCGCAGATCGCGCAGGCAGGTGGCCAGCACGAGGGCGTCCTCGATGGACAGCGACGCGCCCTGCCCCGAGGTGGGCGACGGCGCGTGGGCTGCGTCGCCGATGACGACCATGCGGTCGCTGTGCCAGCGAGGCAGGCGCGGCATGGTGTGGATCGGCCAGAGCGGCGCAAAGTCCGCGGTAGCGCCGATGATCTCCAGCGCCGGCCCGGCGTCCTGCGCATACAGCCCGGCGAAACGCTCCCGCCACTGCGCCGTGCTGACGCCAGCGAGTTCCCCCGGCCCGGGCTCATGTGGCCGGGGCACGTTGACGAACCACCACGCCTGCCCGCCAGGGGCGGTCGCGTACCCGAAGAACGCCCGCTTGCCGAAGATCATCTCGTACTCGCCCGGCGGCGCCAGCCCGGTCAGGCCGCTGGCGTACCCGCCGGTGGTCAGCAGGCCTGAGTACTGCGGTGGCGGCGCCGCGGGGTCGATGAGCGTCCGCGTCCTGGAGCGGATCCCGTCACAGCCGATCAGCACGTCGGCCTCGGCGCTGGACCCGTCGTCGAACACCCCCCGCACCCCGCTGGAACCCTCCTGCGCCGAGATGAGCCGCCGGCCGCGCAGCACGGTGATGCCGCGCGCCACCGCCTCATCGTGGAGCGCGCGGTAGAGGTCGGCCCGCCGCACGGTATGGCTTACCGTGCCGTCCGCGAGGCGGCCCGTGCTGGTGACGCCGAGCCGCTTGCCCGCGTGGTTGCGCAGGGTGATGCCGGGTGTCGGGAACCCGGCCGCGACCGCCGGCCCGTCGGCGTCGAGCGCGCGCAAGGCGTCGATGCCGTTGGTCGCGAGTGTGATCATTACGCCCGAGTCGTCTGTGCCGTCCGGCCTGGCCTCGTACACCGTGGCCGCGATCCCGGCTTTGGCCAGGGCCATCGCTGTGGCCGGGCCGGCGATCCCGCCGCCGACGACCAGGGCGGTCTGCGCTGCGCTCATCAGCTTGTTCCTCCGTTCCGGGATGGCGGCGCGTCGTCTGTGACGGCGCGCTGCTGGGGGGCGTGGTAGGCGGCCCAGGGTCCGGCCCACCCGTCCTGCGGGTCGGTGATCTTGGCGATCAGGCTGGTGATGAACGAGGTCTCGGCCTCGAGCAGCGCGATCCGGTACTCGTCCTCGACCAGGAAGAGCGGGGGCACGCCGCTGGCCAGCGCACCCTCGCGCACCGCGCGGATCTCGGCGATGGCACTCACGATCCGCCCGTGCCGGGCGCGGAGCAGGTCGGTCACCTCGTCGGGGTGCAGCACTGCGACCAGTGACAGGGCCGCGGCGAACGCCGGGTACTCATGCCGCGGCTCGCTCAGCAGCTCGGTGAGCCACCGGCGCATCTCGGCGCGCCCCTCGCCGGTGAGCTCGTACACCGTGTAGCGCGGCAGGTTGCCGCTCTGCCCGGTCCCGGCTGCCTGGATCAGTCCGCCCTCGGCCAGCTGGCGGACCACTCCGTAGAGCGCGCCGTAGCTGAGCTTGAACGTCTTCGCGGCGTCGTTCTCCTTCAGCATCCGGTTCAGCTCGTAGGCGTGCATCGGGCGCTGCGTCAGATAGGACAGCACCGCCAGCGCCAGCAGATTGTTCGTGGGTCGCGCCATGGTGATCACCTCTGCCGCCAATGTAGTCAGTAAAAACTAGTCTGTCAAAACTACCCATCGGCACGGCCTTACCGCTGGCTGATCGAGATGCGCGGCCACGCCAACTGGGTGGGCCGGAACCTGACCCCGAGGAGATCCCGCACGCGCGTGTCCCAGCGGATGCGGGACGACCTCACCGCGGCCCTCCAGGCCCGCCGGGAGGACTCCCTGCGCCAGCGGGCCAAGATCGACCGCGCACTCCCCGGTCCCGCTACCCGGCGGGCTGCTGAGCCCGCTCCGCAGGCCAGCCGGCCATCCCTGCTGGGAGGCTCACCCGAAGGTGATCTCCAGATTCCTCCCAATTAAGGAGGAAGACCCCATCCGCCAGGTAGGATGAGGTCTGTCCGGAGGAGCTTCTGACCTGGCCTTACGCCAGATCCTGAGCTGGTGGGCGATACTGGGATCGAACCAGTGACCTCCTCGGTGTGAACGAGGCGCTCTCCCGCTGAGCCAATCGCCCTGGCGCCCTCAAACGGCCCGGCTCCTAACGGCCGGAACGCTCGCGGGCCAACACAGACTAGCCTATCCGCGCCCTCCGGGGCGCGCCGCACGCGTCCCAGTTCCCCGACAAGAGAACCACCCCCGGCGCCCCGGAACGGCACGCCCGGCGGCACCGCCCGGCCCGCACGAACGGCACCGCCCGGCGTCCGACTCCCTTGATGCGCAACCGTCCGGACCCGACGGCCGGTCGGAAGCCCCGGGCCGCCGCCGGCGGGTTCCGCGGCCGTCCGCCAGCTGCCCCCCCAGACGCCCGCCGACGGCCCTGAGCGGCCCGGACAGGGGCCGGGAGCCGCGCTGCTCCCCGGGACTCCGGGAAGATCACTCCGGTGACGCATAACGGCGCTGGCGCCCTTGCCGGCGGCCGTCCGGAAAGCCCGGCCGCGGGGCCCGGTGGGTCCTTGTCCCGTTGAATACGAATAGGCGCCGTGCGGGAATTAAGTCGCGGAATGTCGCGA
>JAOPYP010000467.1 GCA_025964635.1 Actinomycetes bacterium
GCCGAGTACTCCGGGCTCATCGCCGGGCTGGAGACCGCCGCGGACCTGGCTCCCGGCGCTGATGTCCACGTCAAGATGGACTCCAAGCTCGTGGTGGAGCAGATGTCCGGGCGGTGGCAGATCAAGCACCCGGCGTTGCAGCCTCTCGCCTCCCGGGCCAGCGCGGCCGCGCGGCGCCTCGGCCGGGTCACGTACGAGTGGGTGCCGCGGGCCCGGAACACCCACGCGGACCGGCTGGCCAACCAGGCCATGGACGAGGCGAGGAACGGCGGCGGCGGGGGTGGTGCCGGGCGATCCGGCGGCGCCAGGTCGGAGGGCTCGTCCCCTGACCCCGGGGGCCCGCGCTCCGCGCCGCGGCCGGGCCCCGGGTGGACGGCGGCGCAGAGCGAGCCCACTACCACTGTGCTGCTGCGGCACGGCGAGACCCCGCTGTCGGTTGAGCGCCGGTTCGCCGGGCGGGGGGACATCCCGCTCACCGAGACCGGCCGGCTCCAGGCCAAGGCGGTGGCCCAGCGCCTCGCGGCGGCCCGCGGCGGCGTCGATCTGATCGTGACCTCACCGCTGCAGCGGGCCCGGCTGACCGCGGAGGCGGTGGCCGCCGCGACCGGGGCCCCGGTGCAGGTGGACGACGGCTGGATCGAGGCGGACTTCGGTGCGTGGGAAGGACTGAGCTACGCCGAGGCCATGCAGCGCTGGCCCGATGAGGTGACCGCCTGGATGAAGGACACCTCCGTGGCGCCGCCCGGGGGAGAGAGCTTCTCCGCCGCCGGCCGCCGGGTGCTGGCCGCGCTCGACCGGTTGCTGGCCCGCGCCGAGCCCGGCCGGGTCGTGGTGGTCAGCCACGTCACCCCGATGAAGACCGTGCTCCGCCACGCACTGCTGGCCCCGCCCCCGGCGCTGCGCCGCATGCACCTGGACGTGGCGTGCCTGTGCGAGGTGGACTGGTACGCCGACGGGCCGGCGGTGGTCCGGTCGTTCAACGACACCGGGCATCTTCAGTCACGGGACTAGCCGGGCCGCCCTATGCTGAGGGAACGGCGGGCGAGCCGGCCGGGCGGCCGCGCCGGGACTCCTGGTCCCGGTGAGGAAGGTCCGGGCTCCGCAGGGCATGGTGGTCGGTAACGCCGACCCGGGGTGACCCGCGGGAAAGTGCCACAGAAAACAGACCGCCCGGGCACGGGGCTTGCCTCCGGTGCCCGGGTAAGGGTGAAACGGTGGTGTAAGAGACCACCAGCGCCGCAGGTGACTGCGGCGGCTTGGTAAACCCCACCTGGAGCAAGGTCAGAAGGGACCCCGGCTTGTGCCGGGGGACTGCGCGAGCGTTTGAGGGCGGCCCGCCCGATGCTCGCGGGTAGACCGCATGAGGCTGCCAGCAATGGCAGCCCTAGATGGATGGCCGTCGGCCCGCTTCGGCGGGTGCACAGAACCCGGCCTACAGGCCGGCTCGCCCGCCGCCTGCGCTCCTGACCTGGTGTCCTGGGGTCAAGAGGTCGCAACTTCTCTCGTGAGGTGCCCGTCCGGGTCGCTCATGCCTTCGCACTATGGACGGCCCGGCGGGCCGGATCAGCCAGGCAGCCGTTTCTCCATGTAGATCCGCCGGTAGACGTCCTCGGCGCGCCGCTCGACCTCGGTGTAGCCGAGCCGGGCGTAGATGGCCTGGTTCTCGGTCATGACCTCGTGGGTGAACAGGGCCATCCGGGTAAGCCCGCGGCGGGCGGCCTCCTCCTCGGCGAAGCTCATCAGGACCCGGCCGAGCCCATGGCCCTGGGCTCCGGGGTGCACGGCGATGTTCTCGATAAGCAGGTGGTCGTCGCGAGGGTAGAGGGTGAGCACGGCGGTGATGGGGGAGCCGGTGACCCAGGTGGTGCCGGCCTCGACGGACGGACCGTAGTCGCGCAGCATGGGGCCGGGAGGCCCGTCCATCCGGGTGAGGTACCTGGCGTAGGCGGCGTCGATGAGCGCCTTGATCGCAGGCAGGTCGGCGGCGGTCGCCCGGCGAGGGCTGAACGGCTCGGGCGTGGTATCGGGTGGCGGCGGCACGGGCCGACTGTACAGGCCGGCCCGCCCGCCGCCTGACGGCCGCGCCTTGGCGCCCGGACCGGGCTTCCTCGCGATGTGGACCCCATCCCACCGTGGCTGATCAGGAGCACGGCTGATCAGGAGCACGGCTGATCAGGGCACGCCTGTGGGCGAATCTGTGGATGACCTGTGCATATGCGCCGTGGATCTGTGCGCAGGGTGGGGATAACGCTGTGGACTTCCGGAGAGCCACACGTTACGCACAGCCGTTTACCTGGATAGGGACCTTCCACACCCTGTGTACAGAGGGTAATAGAAATATGTCCACAGCGATCGCTGCATGAATGCATAAGATGAGCCGAAAGTTTATCAGAAGTTTATTTGAATGTGATCCGCTGGGAGAACGGTGGGGATTGAGGACGTCCAGGCTTTAGGCTGGCCGTCAGGGGGACGGGCAGCCAAGGGGGAAGTAGTGGTCATGAGACCGTACGCGCAGTGCAAGGAAGCCAGGGCCTGGCTGGCGACATGATCCGGCTCCCTTCGTCCTGGCCCTTAACCGGCTTCTCGCGGCAGCGGTTTACCGGATAGTCTGCCCTTTTGTTCCATCATTTTCATAGTTCCGAAAATGGCGGTGCTGGATTTTATCGCGGCCGCATAAGCTGCTTAATACCGCCTTCCCCGACAGTGTCCTCCACTGGAGGGCTGTCCTGAGAAGCGCCGGAGCAGACTGCCCGACAGCGGTTCAAACAGTCGTACGGCAGCCGCAGGTGCTGCATCGGAGGTGTGCGCCATGAAGACCAACGTCAGGAACGAGGACGCGATCACCCGGGCCATGGGCTGGCTCGACCAGTTGCGTGAGGACGGTCGCGCTGAGCCGGTATTCGAGAGTGGCAGCGAACCGGCCACTGCCGACGGTCCGCCCGCGAACGCCACCGCCCGGCCGCCACACATTGTCAGTGGCGGGCATGAGATGCGCGAAAACGTGGAGATAATCGAGCGGGCGCCGATCGGCGATGCCCTGCGCATACCTATCGCGTGGTGCGAGATGGATTCGTGCATTTCGCACTACGGGCATCCCGCGGCGCTTGGGGAAGCTGACATCCGCGCCCGTGCGATCGCAGACGGATGGCGAGTCGATGCGCTCAGTCGGCTGGCTTGCCCGCAATGCCAGCGGAGCGTGCCCTGGTTCCGGACCACCCACCCGATCGTGCGGTGGGACCGGGACAGGGCGGTCCACGCGGCCGTCCTGATGGCCGCAGCCGCCCGCGACGATGCCAGCGGCGGCGCTGGGCACCGGGCCGGAAGAGGCGTAATCCGGGCTGCCGAGGGGGCGCTCGTCCCGTGGCCGGCCCAGGGACGGCACCGGGAATACCTTGGAGACTCCGGCAGTGCAGGCTGAGCAACACGATCGGATCCAGCCCAGGGTCACGACAGCAGAGGCGGCACGGCTGGTTGGCAGTGCAGCCAGCCACTGGCTGGCACCTGCTGTGGAGGCGGCCGCCCTGGTGAGCGGTGAGTTGGCGCTCCGCCCGGATCATGCCAGCATGCGCTGGGCGTGCCTCCGGCGGATCGGCACGCCCACGCCCGGCGGGCAGGCCAGCCGGGTTCGCCGCGCCCGGGACTTCACGGCCAGCACCTTGCACCAGTGGGGCGTGGCCGAACGCTGCGATGACATCGCGATCGTCGTGTCGGAGCTGGTGACCAACGCGTTGCTGCACGCACCGGCAGATTCGGGCAGCACGCATGCCGGGTGGCCGATCCAGCTCGGCTTGCTTCATCCAGGGCACCGCGTCATGTGCGCTGTCGCCGACGCCAGCAAGGCGGTCCCGGTTCCCAGGGAGCCGGACCTCTTCGACGAAACCGGCCGCGGACTGCACGTCATCGCCGCGCTCAGCGACCAGTGGGGCTACACCACCTCTGGCGACATGGGGAAGATCATCTGGGCGTTGTTCTCCACGTGACTTGCCCCTGCCTGCCGCCGTCCCGCTTCGGCGGGTGCGCAGAACCCCGGCCTGCAGGCCGGCTCGCCGCCTGAGTTTGCGGCCTCGCGGAGGGCGAGCACGGAGGGGACACGACAGCAGCCCGGCTGGCATGGTGGCCGCCGGGCCGCGGTCGTCCGGATAACTTGCGGTGGGATACGTGCCGGCGCGCCTGCTGTCATGAGTGCGCGGGCGCTGGCGCGGTTGCGCGCCGGGTGATGCGCAGAGCCAGGAGGGTGAGCGCCGAGGCAGCCAGGGCGCTGCCGAGGGCGATCAGAACTATCAGCCAGCCGGGCATGCCCCCGGCTGCGGCCAGGGGGATCACTGGTGGCGGTACGGCCGGGCCGGCGCCCCCTGTGCCGGGTAGAGGGACATCCATGGCCAGGGCGGCGGGCGCTCCGGCCAGGAAGACCACGATCCCGGTGACCAAGCTCACGGCGTACCAGCGGATGCGCGAGATAGCAGTTCTCGTCCGGCCGTCGCCGGCAACGTTACCTTCTGCTGCGGGCGGGCCCGGTGCGCCGGGCTCGGGCGGGTGGATCATTGCTCCGTTCATGGTCGCCTTACGGGCAATGCTCGGTCGGGGCGTGGTCGTGATCGGCATGGTGCTGACTCCCTTGGGCCTGGTGATCCGGGTGAGGAAGCATTGCGCTGCCCCGGCCGGCGCGGTCAATCACCGCTCTCATCAGGAACTTTAGGGAAAATGGGAGAGCGGCACATGACCAGTACTGATCAATGTCAGCACGCTGCCGCCCTAGTTGATTCTGGTCATCCCCGAGGCCACGAGACGGAAGTACGCTGATGAGATGCCGGAATGGGCACGTCCCTCCTTTCCCGGGCGATGGAGTAACCCGGGCCAGCAGCCGCCGTTCGTAGGCCGCCGGGACGATCTTGCTGTCCTGGAGGATTCCTGGACGGCAGTGGCCGCGGGCGCAGGCCGCGCCGTGTTCGTCGGCGGCGAGCCCGGAGCAGGGAAGTCACGGCTGGTCGCTGAGGCAGCACGGGCCCTGTATGGCAAGCAGGCGACGGTGCTCCTTGGTTCATGTGTGGCCGAGCTGGGCGCACCCTATGAACCTTTCGACGAACCGGTCCGCGCGCTGTGGCCAGCTATTCGCCAGGGGCAGATTCCGCTTGAGGACTGGGAGGCGTCGGGGGACAGGCCGCTGCTCGAGCTGCTCTCCATCGTCTCTGGGAGAAGGGATGCCGAGCGTGCCGCAGGCGGGCCGGGGCATCGAGGCGAACTCTATGAAGCCGTGGTGGCAGCGTTTAGGGCGGCGGCGGCCCAGGCACCCGTGGTCCTGGTGCTTGAAGACCTCCAGTGGGCCGGGCCGACGGCGGTCCAGCTGCTGCGGTACCTGGTGGAACGCACCACCGAGTCGCGGATCCTTGTCCTGGCCACCCACCGCACATCCGCGCCGGATCGTTCCAGGTTGCTCGGCGAGGCCATCGCGGACGTGCACCGGCTTGACGGTGTTTCCCGTCTGGACCTCGCACCTCTCACCACTGACGACATCGCGCAGTACCTGTCGTGCCAGGTCCCGGGTTCGGAGCACCAGGTGCGAAGGGCGGCGGCCCTGCTCCGCGAACAGACCGGAGGCAACCCCTTCTTCCTGCGGGAACTATGGCGTGACCTCGACGGGCGCGGTGGGCTCGCCGGCCTTCGCCCTGGCGCTTTCGCCGCCCCAGAGTCGGTTAAGGACGCGCTCGATCATCGGCTGAGCATGCTCGCCACGGAGCATCAGGAGATCATTGAGCTCGCTGCCGTGATTGGTGAGAACTTCGATTCCGCCGAGCTGCTGGCGGCTTCGCCGCATACGGCCTATACCGTACTCGCGGCCATCGACGTGGGAGCAGGTCTGGGCCTCGTCGAGCAAACTGCCGGCGCTGACGGCCGTTTCCAGTTTCTGCACACCATCGCGCGGCAAGTGCTCCTGGACCGCCTGTCCCCCTCCCGCCTGACGCGGGAGCACGTCCGGATCGCAGAGGAACTTGAAGCCAACTTCCCGGCCGCGGAGCGGCGAGTGCAGCGGCTTGCCCACCACTACGCCAGCGCCCGCGCCCTGGGTTACGTCGACCAGGCTGTCCGGTATCTGGTGGAAGCCGCGAGGATGGCCGATCGTAGCCTGGCTCACGAGGACGCAGCCCGCCTTTACCAGCGCGCTGCATCGACCACCACGCTCCCGCAGCAGCGTGACGATCTGCGGTTGCAGGCCGCCCGTTGCTACCTGGTCGCGTCAGAATTTGTCCGCGCTCGCGAGCTCAATGAAGAAGTCATCGCGGCGGGCGACCCGAGGCACCGGCTCCGGGCGGCGATCGGCTATGAGAACGCGTCGTTCCGCCCTGGACTTGCGGGCCACCGTGCGGTCCAGGTGCTGACGGAAGCGATCCGGGGTATCCCGCACGATCCCATGGACATGCTGTATGTCCATGGGATCGCCAGTCTGGGGCGGGCCGTTGGCTTCACCGGCGCCCCGGAGCAAGCCCGGGCTCTCGGCAACGATGCCATCGCCATGGCCCGCTCCCTTGACCGCCAGGACCTGCTCGCCAACACGCTCGAGACGACCCTGTTTCACCCGTACCGGCCCGCCGACATGGCCGAGCGGCTGGGCCGGGCCGATGAGCTATCCCAGCTAGCTGGCCAATCCGGAGATTCTGAGCATCTCGGGGCGGCCGCCTACTTCCGTGGCGTCGCCAGTTATACCAGCGGAGATGTGGCTGGCATGGACGGTAGTGAGGCCGATCTGGCGAGAGCCTGCCGGGAGCTCGGCGACGATTACTGGGACTACTTCATCGGGTGTATTCGCTATGCTCGTAACTTCGCCGAGGGTAATCTCGACGCGGCATCGCTCACCTGCTCGCGTCTCGTCGAAGTCGGAAGCTCATTCGGGACAGATGACACCGAGGGCCCCTACGGCGTGCAGATGTACATGGTGCAACGTGAGGCAGGGCGCCTGGGTGCGGTGCGGCCGTTCATCACAGGCGAAGAGTCACCCACCCAGAAATGGGCGCCCGGCCTGCTCGCACTCTACACCGAGCTGGGTTTGGCGCCGGACGCGCAACGGCTCTTGCAGTGGCTGCTCGTGCGGTATACCGAGAACGATTCCAACTCGGCGGACTGGCCGATCCGGCTCGCGTTCATGGTGGAGGCGGCCACCTGGCTTGAGGACAAATCGGCGGCCCGCCGCCTGCGGCCGCTTATGGCCGAGTACACAGGCCTCAACTTGCTCGGCGGATCGTTCATTGCGGTGTTCGGAAGCGCCGACCGGTATCTGGGGCGGCTCGACTCCTTGCTGGGTAGTGGATCACCCGAAGATCGCTTCGCCGCAGCCCTGGATCTCGACGAGCGTACCGAGGCGCCACTGCATCAAGCGGAGACTCTGGCTGCTCATGTGGCGCATCTCCGGCGCGTCGGGAAAGATCCGGCCAGAGCGCGCCAGATGACTGGGCAGGCCATGTCTATCGCCGAGCCGCGCGGTCTCCGCCGGATCGTCGGCATGCTCCAGGTCCATGAGGTAGAACAGCATCGCGCGCACGCCCGTCCCGACGGGCTGACCACCCGGGAGGTTGGTGTGCTGCGGCTACTCGGCGCGGGGGCAAGCAACCGGGAAATCGCTGAACAATTGGTCATCAGTGAGAACACCGCCGCTAACCATGTCCGGAACATCCTCGTCAAGATCGGCGCGGCCAACCGGACCCAGGCAGCCATGTATGCGTCCACGCATGGGTTGCTCTAGCAAAACCGGCCCGGACTTGAGCCACTAGACAGGGTTCAGCGACCCGTCACTGTGCACCTTCCCGCTCAGCTCAATCACCACGTCTGCCGGGATGCCAGCACGGACCGCCGCTCGCCGGATTGCCTCCACAGACGGGGCTTCATACAGGCAATACGTCTTTCGCCGGTCCACAGACAAGAAGGAGTACAACCACCGAACTCCTTCCTCGTCGTTGATCAAGTTGATTTCTCTGGCGCCCTCGGCGGTGGGATCGAAAGCCTCCGCGTAAGAGCGCTCGATCACGAAGATCGTCATGATCACCTTCTTCCTCGAGGTGTTCTTATCAGGCCACTCCTGGACGTTCCTCTGGCCGCGGGTGTCGATCAGAAACGTGATTCCTGGCTGGTCCGGCCGTACCCAGATCAGCAGGCGCAGTACTCAGTGTCTACTAAACGCTCCGCTCAGCTTAGGGCCGGAGGTCATGAATACGACATCGATTTACGGGCCTGGAGCAACTCCCGTGGCTGACGGGGAAGCAGATGAGGGTGATCGGCCCTGTCCGCTAGCGGCGTTCTGGTCACGGTCAGGTAAGCCGGTCCCCAGCCAGGAGAAGGCGAAAGTGCGGCGCGCTGTCACTTTGCGCGTTTGCCTGAACCCCCTAAGCGACGCCGGGCCGTAAGGTGGCTCAGCATGACGAAGGTCCTGGGACGCTCGCCTGGTGAACGCGACCACCAGGTCATCGAGCTGCGGCTCATGGACGCCCGCGAGATGTTCGAGATATCCAGCACGGACCTGTTCTCGGAGTACCGCAACTTCCTGACCGGGGTCGATTTCTGCCTCAGCGAGCTGCGCGGTCGTGCATCCACGCGCCCGGTCAGGCTGGAGATCAGGCTGCCACCTGAGGCGATTGACGACGGGGTGGCCGAGCGGCTGGCCCGCACGATGCGCCGGTACTGCGACCACAGGGTCCGCTATAACCGCCGGGAAGGCCAGGCCCAGCGAGTCGGGGGCCTCGCCGCCTTGCGGATCGGAATCCCCGTCTCCGCTCTCGGACTTGTGGTGGCCGCGGAAGCGACCAGGATCCGGCCCACCGGTGGTCCCGGCAATCTCATCACCGACCATCTGGGCTGGGTGCTGGCCTGGATCGGGCTTTGGTTCCCTCTTGATCAGTTTCTGTTTAACCCGTTGGCCTACCGGCGCGAAACCCGCGTGCTGCGCCTCCTCGCCAGCGCCGAGATCCACGTTCGCCCCTACCGGCCCGGCACTGACACCAGCCAGGGAGGCCCGCTTGACCCTGACACGGTGTGAGGCTGCCGGATTGGGGACGTCATGGGATAAGTGGGTCACCGAACTCCAGGAACCGATCACCTCTGGCTGACCCAGCGCGGCGGTCAGACAGTGCGGAAGTGGTAACCCTCCCGCAGGAGCCGGGGCAGGACAATGCTCAGGGCATCCACCGTCTGAGCACGGTTCCCGCCTCCGTCGTGCTCCAGGATGATCGATCCGGGACGGGTGTTGTGCATGATGTTGCGGACAATGCTCCGGACTCCCGGCCGCGCCCAGTCGCGTGGGTCGACCGACCAGTCCACCGGCACCATTCGCATGTGCTCGCATTGCCTGAGCACGGTGGCCGACCAGGCCCCGTAGGGGGCGCGGAACAGCTGGGGATGCACGCCGGTCGCTGAATGGATGGCATGACTCGTCCAGGCTAGCTCGGCGTGCACCCTATGGACCGGCCTGTGCACCAGGTTGGAGTGGGTCCAGGTGTGATTGGCGATGTGGTGTCCATCCTCTGCGACCGTCCGGGCCAGATGCGGGTAAGCGGCCACGTGGAGCCCGACCATGGAGAACGTCGCGGTTACCCGGTATTGATGCAGCAGCCGCAGGACCTGCGGGGTGTACACCGGATCAGGACCGTCGTCGATGGTCAGCGCGATCGCCCTGGAATCGTCGTGGATGTAATAAAGCGGCCGGTCCGGTGGGTACTCCGGCCGATGGGCAACCGGGGCACGCCGGGTCACCAGGTTGCGGCGGGTAACGAGGCCGCCCGGCCCCGGTGGTTTCCGATACGCACTCACTTCGCGATGAGAGGGCAAATGGCCGGCGGGTCCAGAAAGCAGGCGGGAGCCGACGACGCTCGTCAGCGTGATGCCGCCCACACCCAGCAGTAGCCGCCGCCGGCGAGCCGCAAAAACAGCGGCCGAATTACGGTCAGAAACCGAGAAATTCCCCATGGCGCCCCGGTGTGTCTGTGCCTCATTACGGCAACTACGGCCACAGATTGCGTTCTAAGCCATCTAGCGCATCATGCCGGAATTAACCGGCGAGACAAAGCAAATCCGAAGGTGTGTCGCGCGCGCCGAAGCAGATCGTTTGCGGGCGCACCGGCCCGGGGCGGGGCCGCCGCGAACGGGTTCGCTCAGCGTGCTCCGCGGCACGCCGGTTCGGGGTAAAATGTCCAGGTGCTGGAGTTGTTTCACCCGGCTGTTCGAAGCTGGTTCGCCACCCGCTTCCCGGCTGGCCCGACGGAGCCGCAGGCCGAGGGCTGGCAGGAGATCGCGGCCGGTCGCCATACGCTGATCGCCGCGCCGACCGGATCCGGGAAGACGCTGGCCGCATTCCTGGTGTGCATCGACCGGATCTACCGGGCGCACGAGTCCAGGTGCGGGGCGCCCGAGGCGGGCTCCCAGACGCCCGGGCCGGATCCTCATGCGACCGAGGCGGGCTCCAGCGCGGGCGCCGAGCGCGTGGCCGGCCCGCAGGTGGTGTACGTGTCGCCGCTGAAGGCGCTGGCCGTGGACATCTGGCAGAACCTCGAGGCGCCGCTGGCTGAGATCGCCAGGACAGCCGAGGCGCTGGGCCTGCCGGCCCCCGATATCCGGGTCGCGGTGCGGACCGGGGACACGGCGGCCGCCGAGCGCGCCGCGATGCTCAGGAACCCGCCGGATTTCCTCATCACCACCCCCGAATCGCTGTACCTGCTGGTGACGGCGGAGCGGACCCGGGCCATGCTGGCGCCGGTCCGCACGGTCATCGTGGATGAGATCCACGCTGTCGCGGGCAACAAGCGGGGCTCCCATCTGGCGCTGACCCTGGAGCGGCTGCAGCACCTGGCCGAGCAGCCGGTGCAGCGGATTGGCCTGTCCGCGACCCAGCGCCCGGTCGAGACCGTCGCCCGGCTGCTGGTGGGCGCGGGCCCCGGCCGGTCGGCGCCGGACGGGTCACCGCGGTGCGCGATCGTGGACGCGGGCCACCGCCGCGAACTCGACCTGGCCCTGGAGCTGCCCGGCGATGAGCCGGGCGCCGTCGCGTCGGCCGAGCAGATGGCGGAGATCCTGGACCTGATCGCCGGCCATGTGCTCGGGCACCGGACCACGCTGGTGTTCGTCAATACCCGGCGGATGGCCGAGCGGATCGCCCACCAGCTGGGCGAAAGACTCGGCGACGGGCAGGTGGCCGCCCATCACGGCAGCCTGTCCAAGGACCGGCGGCAGCGGGTGGAGTCACGGCTGCGCAGCGGTGACCTGAGGGCCCTGGTCGCGACCGCGTCGCTGGAGCTGGGCATCGACATCGGGCCGGTCGAGCTGGTCTGCCAGATCGGCTCGCCGCGCAGCTTCGGCACCTTCCTGCAGCGGGTGGGCCGGTCCAATCACACCCGCGGGGGGATACCGGCCGGGCGGCTGTACCCGACGACCCGGGATGAGCTGGTGGAATCCGCGGCGCTGCTGCACGGCGTCCGGTCGGGCCGGCTCGACGCGCTGCAGGTCCCGGACTGCCCGCTGGACATCCTGGCCCAGCAGATAGTGGCGGAGTGCGCGGCCGAGGACTGGGCCGAGGATGACCTGCTGGCCCTGGTCCGGCGGGCCGCCCCGTTCGCGGGCCTGTCCGCGGAAGATTTCGGCGACGTCGCCGAGCTGCTCTCCGAGGGGATCCGGACCGGCCGCGGCCGCCGGGCGGCCTACCTGCACCGGGACCGGGTGACCGGGCGGCTGGCGGCCCGGCGGGGCGCCCGGCTGGCCGCGCTCACCTCGGGCGGGGCGATCCCGGAGCAGGGTGACTACCGGGTGCTGGCCGAGCCGGACGGCGCGCTGGTCGGGACGGTGAACGAGGACTGGGCGATCGAGTCCATGGCGGGCGACGTGTTCCTGCTCGGCACTACCTCGTGGCGGATCCGCCGGGTCGAGCCCGGCGTGGTGCGGGTGGTTGACGCCCAGGGCGCGCCGCCGTCGGTGCCGTTCTGGCTGGGCGAGGCGCCGGGCCGCACCGTGGAGCTGTCCGAGGAGGTGTGTGTTCTCCGGAAGGCGGTCGCCGAGCGGCTCGGATCGGGCGTACCAGCGGAGGCCACAGCCTGGCTGCGGGAGGAATGCGGGATCGGCCAGGACGCCGCGGAGGTCATCACCGCCTACCTGAGCACGGCCCTGGCGCAGCTCGGGCTGCTCCCGGACAT
Source organism: Actinomycetes bacterium (assembly GCA_025964635.1). Classification (GTDB taxonomy): domain Bacteria; phylum Actinomycetota; class Actinomycetes; order Streptosporangiales; family Streptosporangiaceae; genus RYN-230. Next base: position 12,159 of record JAOPYP010000467.1, read on the forward strand.
GGACACCATCGTCCTGGAACGGTTCTTCGACGAGAGCGGCGGGATGCAGCTGGTTGGGCACGCGCCGTTCGGGGCCCGGCTCAACCGGGCGCTCGGGCTCGCCCTGCGCAAGCGGTTCTGTGTCACGTTCGACTTCGAGCTGCAGGCGGCGGCGAGCGACGACGCGATCTTGCTGTCGCTGGGGCCGCAGCACAGCTTCCCGCTGGAACGGGTGCCTAAATTCCTGGCCTCCAAGACCGTGGAGGGGGTGGTCCGGCAGGCCGTCCTCACCTCCCCGATGTTCGCGGCCCGCTGGCGGTGGAACCTCAACCTGTCCCTGGCGGTGCTGCGGATGCGGGGCGGGAAGAAGAACCCGCCGGCGATCCAGCGGATGGAAGCGGATGACCTGATGGCCGCGGTCTTCCCGACCCTGGCCGCCTGCCAGGAGAACGTCGCGCCCGGCCCGCTGGAGATTCCCGATCATGTCCTGGTCCGCCAGACACTCGAGGACTGCCTGCACGAGGCCATGGACATCGACGGCCTCACCGAGCTGGTCGCCGGGATCGAGTCGGGCCGGGTCACCGTCGTGGTGCGGGACACCACCGAGCCGTCCGTGCTCGCCCACGAGATCCTGAACGGGCGGCCGTTCACCTTCCTCGACGACGCCCCGCTGGAGGAACGGCGCAGCCGCGCGATACCGCTCCGCCGCGGCCTGCCGGTGGAACCCCATGAGCTGGGCCGGCTCGACCCCGAGGCCATCGAGCGGGTCGCCAGCCAGGTCCGTCCCGACCCGCGGGACGCCGACGAGCTGCACGACCTGCTGATGACGCTGACCGCCGTGCGCCCGGACGCGGAATGGCAGGGCTGGTTCGAGGAGCTGGCCCGCGACCGCCGCGCGGTCAGCGTCTACGGGCCGGCCGGGGTGTTCTGGTGCGCGGTGGAACGCCGCCCCGCCATCGAGGCCCTGTTCCCGGACGCCGCCGTGGCCCCCGATCACCCGTGCCCGGTCCCGGTCTCCCCGCCCGACCCGGACGCGGTCGCAGCCGACATGCTCCGCGGCCACCTGGACTGCCGGGGCCCCTCGACGGTCACCGACCTGGCCCAGGCCACCGGCCTGCCGCCCGCCGACACCGGGATCGCGCTGGCCCGGCTGGAGGAGGAGGGCTTCGCCATCCGCGGCCGGTTCACCCGCGCGGGGGGCGCCGGGGAAGACCCGGGCGGCACCGGGGGAGAGACCGCACCGGACGCGGGGAACGGCGAGGAATTCTGCGCCCGCCGGCTGCTGGCCCGCATCCACTCCTACACCCGGCAGCGGCAGCGCCGCGAGATCGAGCCGGTCACCGCGCGGGACTTCGTCCGTTTCCTGCTCCGCTGGCAGCACATGGTGCCGGGGACCAGGGGCGAAGGGCGGCTCGGCGTGCTCAGCGTCATCGAGCAATTGCAGGGCTACGAGCTGGCCGCGGGTGCGTGGGAGAACTCGGTCCTGGCCACCCGCGTGGAGGGTTACCGGCGCGAGTGGCTGGATGAGGTGTGCCTGTCGGGCCAGGTCATCTGGGGACGGCTGTCGGTACGCGACAGCGAGCCGGACCCGGCGCCGAAGCGCAGCGGGCTGGTCCCGTCCCGGGCCACCCCCATCACCCTGGCCATCCGCGACGACCTGCCCTGGCTGCTCCGCGCCGCGCGGGGGGACCTGGCGCCGGCCGAGCCCGGGCCCGGCCGGACCCAGGACGTGATCGACGCCCTCCGGCAGCGTGGCGCGCTGTTCCGCCCCGACCTCGCCGCGGTCACCGGCCGACTGCCGAGCGAGGTGGAGGAGGCGCTCTGGGACGGCGTGGCCCGCGGGCTCGTCACCGCCGATGGCTTCCGGGCCGTCCGGTCACTGCTGCAGCGTTCATCGCACGCGGGCCCGCGGTCCCGGCCGTCCGGGCTCCGCGGGCTGCGGCAGGGCCGGTCCCGGACCGGCGCCGGATCGGCGGGGAGGTGGTCCCTGCTGCCCAGCCCGTCCGCCGCCGCTGACCCGGACGAGCTCGCCGAGGCCGTGGCCGAGCAGCTGATCGTCCGCTGGGGCGTGGTCTTCCACGACCTGCTGGCCCGGGAGAACCTGGCGGTGCCCTGGCGTGAGATCTTGTGGGCCCTGCGGCGGATGGAGGCCCGGGGGACCATCCGCGGCGGCCGGTTCGTGGCCGGGTTCAGCGGCGAGCAATTCGCGCATCCGGACGCACTCGACGTGCTGCGCACGGTCCGCAAGCAGCGTCTCACCGGCGAGCCCGTCCAGATCTCCGCCGCCGATCCGCTGAACCTCACCAGCATCGTGCTGCCCGGCCCGCGGATCCCGGCGATCCCGTCCAACACCGTTACCTACGTCGACGGCGCCGTCGCGTCAGCCAGCACCCCGGAGGCCGCCCGGACCGCGTCCTAGCCGCCGCCGCTCAGGCGACGCGCTGTTCCTCCGGGTGCGCTGTTCATGCGAGAGCACTGAGGGTCTATACGAAAGCACTGAGGCCGGTGATGGCCCGGCCGACGACGAGGGTGTTGATCTCCCGGGTGCCTTCGTAGGAGTAGATCGCCTCGGCGTCGGCGACGAACCGGCCGACCTGGTTCTCCAGCAGGATCCCGTTGCCGCCCAGCAGTTCGCGGGCGTAGCCGACGGTTTCCCGCATCCGCACCGTGCAGAACACCTTGGCCAGGGCCGAGTGCTCGTCGGCCGCGGTGCCCGCCGCCTGCAGCTGGGCCAGCCGGGCGCACAGGCAGGCCGAGGCCGTGATGTTGGCCAGCATCCGCACGAGCAGGTCCTGGACGAGCTGGAAGCCGGCGATCGGCTTCCCGAACTGCTCCCGCTCCTTCGCATACGCGAGGGCGTGCTCGTATGCCCCCCGGGCACAGCCCACGGCCTGCCAGGCCACGCCTGCGCGGGTCAGCCGCAGGACCTTGGCGGTCTCCCGGAACGAGGTCGCGTTCTGCAGGCGGTTCGCCTCGGGCACCCGGACCCCGTCCAGCGTGATGTGGGCATTCTGCACGACCCGCAGCGCGATCTTGTCCCGCATCTTCTCGGCCGACAGGCCAGGCGTGCCCTGCTCCACAACGAAGCCCTTGACCTGGCCATCCTCCACGTCACGGGCCCAGATCACGATGTAGTCCGCGAACGTCGCGTTGCCGATCCATTTCTTCTGCCCGTCAAGGACCCACTCGGCGCCGTCCCGGCGCGCCGAGGTGGTGAGACCACCCGCCACCCCGGATCCGACATCGGGCTCGGTCAGCCCGAAGGCGCCGATCTTCTCCATCCGGGCCATCTCCGGCAGCCACCGCTGCTTCTGCTCCTCCGAGCCGCACAGGTAGATCGACCCCATCGCCAGGCCGCTGTGCACCCCCATGAACGTGGAGATCGACGGGTCGGTCCGGGCCAGCTCCATCGCGATCATGCCGTCCAGCAGCGGGCCGCCGCCCGGGCAGCCATAGCCCTCATAGGCTGTGCCGGCGATGCCCAGCCCCGCGAACGCCGGGATCAGGTCGTGGGGGAACTCCTCCCGGGTCCAGTAGTGGTTGATGACCGGCTCGATCTCCTTGGTCATGAACTCCCGGGTCCGCTGGACCGCGTCCCGGCCGTGGTCGTCCAGCAGCTGCTCGAGACCGTAGAAGTCAGCCTCAGCGGCGTTGTCCATGAGTCCTCCTCAGGAGATGCGGGACGCGTCAGCCTGCCCCGCCACTACCCGGGGCCCGGCCGTTGTCACCACGGTGGACGGCTGCGCCCGCCGGTGCGCTGGCGGCCAGGAACCGGCCGATCACCGGCGCGACCTCGGCGGCCTCGGTGACCAGGCCCAGGTGGCCGCCGTGGAACACATGCAGCTGCGCGCGGGGGATCAGCGAGTGCATCAGCCGGGCATTGGCCAGCGGGATCAGCGGGTCGTCGTCGCCGGACACGATGAGGGTCGGCTGGCGGATCAGCGGCAGGAACGGCAGGCTCGTCCAGCCCGCCCCGGCCGCGAGCTGGTAGAGGTAGCCCCGCGTGGACCCGACCCGGCTTTCGGCGTGCATCAGCGCGCTGACCCGGTCCGGCTCGGTGCGCGCGGAACCGCCGTACAGGCCGGGGGCGACCTCACGCATGTAGCCGCGGTCCAGGTAACGGCGGGGGGTGACCATCCGGGCCAGCACCGCCGGCCGGGCCGGTATCATCAGCGCGCCGGTCGCCGTACTGACCAGCACCAGGCGGCGGCAGCGTCCCCGCTGGAAAACGGCGAAGTGCTGGGCCACCGCCCCGCCCCAGGAGATGCCGAGCACGTCGGCCTGGCGGTAGCCGAGCGCGGCCAGCAGGCGCGCCATCAGGCGGCACAGGCCAGTGAAGCGGTAGGGCCGGGCGGGCAGCGGTGAACCGCCGACCCCGGGAACGTCGAAGCGGATGACGTCGAGCGCGGGATCGAGCTCGTCGACGAACGGCTGCAGCAGCTCCAGGCTGGCCCCGATGCCGTTGACCAGCAGCAGGGGCACGCCCCCGCCGGTTCCGGCCCGGACGGTGACGCGCAGCGGCTGGCCATCGATCACGATGCTGCGCATCGCCGGAGGCCCCGTGTGGCCACGACCCGTGTGACCAGGACCGGTGTGACCACCGGTGTGGCCAGGACCAGTGCCGCTGCCGGCGCCGCGCCGGGAACTGATCGGCATCGGCCGCTACCGGTCCAGGACGTACAGGCCGGGTGCGGCGTCCAGAGGCGGGAACTGGGCGCTGCCCAGCCCGTCCGGCGCGTCCTTCTCCCCGCCGCCGCGCTGTGCGAGCCACAACGAATAGTCCGGCCACCAGCTGCCCGGAACGGTCTCGGCGCTCTTCTGCCAGTCCCGGGGGTCGGGCGGGTTGCTGGCCGACACCTGGAACCGGGACTTCGGGTTGCCGGGCGGGTTGACCATGGACGCGATGTGCCCGCTGCTGGACAGCGCGAACCGGACGTCACCGCCGAGCAGCTGGGTGGTCCGGTAGCAGGCCTGCCACGGGCACAGGTGATCGGCGATGCCAGCGATCACGTAGGCGTCCACGTCCACCCGGGACAGGTCGACGGGCGAGCCGAGCATCGTGGCGGTGTCCGGCTTGGCCAGCGCCCGGTCCAGGACGAGCTCGATGAAGTCGCGGTGCAGCGCGGCCGGCATCCGGGTGGTGTCGGCGTTCCAGTACAGGATGTCGAACGGCGGCGGGGCCTGGCCCTGCAGGTAGTTGTTGACCCAGTAGTTCCAGATCAGGTCGTTGGGCCGCAGCCAGGCGAACACCTCCGCCAGCGACCGGCCGTCCAGGTAGCCCCGGGCCTGCGAGGCCGACACCGCCAGCGCTGCCGTTCTCTCATCGACCAGGGCGGCCACCGTGCCCTCGTGGGTCTGGTCGAGCACGGTCACCCCGAGATGCAGCGAGGCGAGCTGGTCCGGCCGGCCGGTGCCGCTGAGGTGGGCGGCCACCATGGAGGACACGATGCCGCCCGAGCAGAGCGCGAAGATGGCGGCCTTCCCGGTCCCGCAGATGGACCGGGCGGTGTCCAGCGCGTCCGTCACGGCCTGGCCGTAGGAGTCCAGGCCCCAGTCCCGGTGCCGGGCATCGGGATTGCGCCATGAGATGGCGAACACCTGATGGCCCTGCGACACCAGGTACTCGGCCAGGCTGCGTCCGGGCGACAAGTCCGTTATATAGAACTTGTTGATCATCGGGGGCACGATGACCAGCGGGAACCGGTGCACGCGCGGGGTGGC
>JAOPYP010000489.1 GCA_025964635.1 Actinomycetes bacterium
GAAGTAGATGAGCTTGGGGTAGGCCCGTTCGGTCCAGCTCCGCGGGGCCTGGTAGATCTCATGCGCAAAGACGGTCACGGCGGCCGGGATGTTGACGTTCTTGGCGTCGAAGAAGCCGACCTTGCTCTCCCAGTACAGACGACCCGAGGAAACCGCCGTGTTCGTCAGCCAGTAGAACGTGACGTTGTCCAGGACTTCGTCGCGGGTCAGGTCCCCGACTGGGTGTCCCGCGAAGGCGTCTGCGATGTCCTGGTAACTGCCCGCGTCGTGGTTGATCATCCACGCGGCCAGGCCGACAGGTGAATCCGCCAGCCCGTACAGCGTTTGCGGCTGCGTAGCCATTTCCGCGGCGTAGCCGATGCCCGCGCTGTAGAGGAAGTTCAGCTGCTCCCATGCGCGCTGTTCACCGGCTGACAGGCCGGCTGGCGCCGGGGCGCCGGTCACGAAGCGGATCGCCGCCGCGACCTCGGGCGGGACCACGCCGGGCATGTTGGTGTGCATCCCGAGCAGTCCCGGTGGTGCCTGCGCCGCCATCACGTCCGTGACGACCGCACCCCAGTCGCCGCCTTGCGCCACGAATCGCGTGTAGCCGAGGCGCTTCATCAGCTCCACCCAGGCACGTGCCATGCGGGCTGGGTCCCACCCGACCTCCCGCGGCTTGCCGGAGTACCCGTAGCCCGGCATCGACGGGATCACCACGTCGAAGGCGTCCGCTGCGCTCGCACCGTGGGCCGTGGGATTGGTGAGCGGGTCGATGATCGCCAGCAGCTCGATGACCGAGCCGGGCCACCCGTGCGTGATGATGACCGGCAGCGCGTTTTCATGCGCCGAGCGGACGTGGATGAAGTGAATGTCGAGCCCGTCAATCTCGGTCATGAAGTGCGGCAGGGCACTCAGCTTCGCCTCGCACCTGCGCAAGTCGTACTCCGCCGCCCAGTAGCGCGCGAGTTCCTTGATCACCGCCAACTGCACGCCCTGCGAATGATCCGCGACGAGCTCCTGGTCGGGCCAGCGCGTGGCCGCGACGCGCGCACGCAGCGCCTCGATTTCCGCCTCGGGGGTGACCGGGACCGTGAACGGCCGGACCGCCGTAGTGCCCGATGACTGTTCGGTCTTGGCAGACATATGGGGCTCCCTTCTCCATAGATGTGCCTACGACACGAAGCCTGCTCGTCTCGTCTCCGCTCCGCGCCCGTAGAAGGCCCTGGGTCTGTTGCCTGGGTTGCTCACTGGGCTACTCACTGGGGGTAGCGCTCCCTGGGTTCTGATCGCGTCATCGAGGCGCTGCCCGACGGCTGACATCAGGTCGGGATCAGCTGGGCGTCAGGGCCGGCCAGTGCGTTCGCCAGCTCCCGCCGGGAACGGATGCCGAGCTTGGTGAATACGTTGCGCAGATGCCACTCAACGGTCCGCGAGCTGAGGAAGAGCCGCGCGGCGATCTCCGGATTGGACAGCCCTCCGCCGGCGAGCCGCGCGATCTGCCGCTCCTGGGCGGTCAGATCGTCGCGCGTCTCGACCGTCCGCTTGCGCACTTTCTCGCCCGTGGCCTGAAGCTCCTGGCGTGCGCGCTCAGCGAACGCCTCCATCCCGATTGCGACCAGCATCTCGTGGGCCGTGCGGAGCTGCTCGCGCGCATCGACCCGGCGATTCTCGCGGCGCAGCCATTCGCCATAGAGCAGGTGGGCGCGGGCGACCTCCGGGCGGAGGCGGGTGGGCCTCAGCCGCTCGATCGCCTCGCGATACAGCTTGTCGGCGGCCGCCCCGTCGCTCAGCAGCGCCCGGCAGCGTGCTTCGATGCCGAGCGCGAACTCGGTACCGCAGGGTTGCGTTGTCTTCGCCAGTCGCTCGAGCGCCTCGCGGGCGAGTTCGGCGTCCCCTCGGCGGGCGGCTGCCTCGACGAGCTCGGGCAGCACCCACGTGGGTATCCAGTGGTTGAGGGTGTCCGTCGTGGCTCGCCGGGCCGCCGATGCCGCCTGGTCATAGCGAGTGAGGCCGTTGTACAGGACCGCGGCCGCCCAATACGCTCGCAGGGCCGTCGTTCCCTGCCCTCCGAATTGCTCGATCGCGCTCCCTATCGCTGCGGATGCCTCGCCTTCTCTGCCCTGCAGTGCGCGGAGCCGCAGCAAGGTGTACGGCGGGAAACGGGTCCCGGTCACCGCCGCCACGCTGTCGATCTCGGCGACGAGCGAGGCGGCACCGGCGAAGTCCCCCGTCCACACGATCGCCATCCCGAGATACGTGAGGTGGATCGGCAGCGCCGCAAGCGCGCCGGCGTCGCGGACGATCTGGACCTGTCGCGCGCAGCTCGCGAGCCAGCCCTCGTGGTCCCACACGGCTGCGCTGGCGCCCGCGGTCGTCCAACCCCACCGCAGTACGTCCTCTGCGGGAATGCTGGCGACCGCCAGCACTGCTCGCTGCAACGTCGGGGTCGCGGCGGCGTGTCCCTCAGTGATCAGCAGGGCGAAGCCGTCCAGCATCAGGTCACGTGGACGTGGGCCACCCGGCGGCGGCGGGAGGGCCCGCACCGCGCGGCAGATCTCCACCAGGACGTCTCGTGCGGCGACATCCTCCGCCAGTCCCGCCGCGCCCCAGGCGGTCAGGTAGGTCTCGCGCGCAAGGTCCAGGTCGAACGACTCGAGCCGTCTCGCTGCCTTCAGCAGCAGCGGGGGAGCATCGCTCCAAAGGCCCGCGGCGAAGGTGACCTGAGCACGCAGTAGGTCGACCAGAGCGCGCTGGAACTCGTCGAGCGGCCCGGCCTCGGCGGTGGCGGCCAGCCCGAGAGCCGCGTCGAATTCGCCGGCCTGCAAGCTTGCCTGCGCCGCGGCCAGAGCGCGAACCGCCCGCCGCGCCGGGTCCTTGGTCAGCGCCACGGCGCGGCGCAGGAACGCCGCCGCGGCGGCGAGCCCGCCGCGCGCCTGCGCCCGGCCAGCCGAGCGCTCGAGCTCCACGGCGACGTGCTCGTCAGGCCCCGCAGTGGCCGCAGCCAGATGCCACGCACGACGGTCCGGATCGGCTTTCCGATCGGTTGCTTCGGCCAGCGCCAAGTGAACCGCGCGGCGATCCTCTGCCGCCGCCGATCGATACATCGCCGAGCGCACCAGCGGATGGCGGAACGTCACCCGTCCGCCGATGGCCAGCAATCCTTCCGCCTCTGCGGCCTCCGCGTCCGCCGGACCGATACCGAGCCGCCCGGCCGCCCGCCACAGCAGCAGCGGATCGCCGACCGGCTCCGCCGCCGCCACCAGCAACAGGCGCCGCGCGTCATCAGAGAGCAGCTCGAGACGCCGGACGAAGCTGTCCTCGATCCGCCCGGTCAGCGCCTGCGCGCCCAGCAGGCCGAAGCCGCCCGCCAGCTGCGCCGGGGTCAACCCATGCGGCAGCTCGAGCAACGCCAGCGGATTCCCCCGCGTCTCGGCGACGATCCGGTCCCGGACTGCCTCATCCAATTTGAACCGCACGGCCGAGCTCAGCAGCGCGCGGGCGTCGCCGTTGCCCACTCCCAGCACCTCCAGCTCGGGCACATGCCGAAACTCCTCGCCCGGCTCGCGGGCGGCGAAGACGATCCCGACCGGCTCCGCCAGCAGGCGACGGGCGACGAAGGCCAGCGTCAGCCCTGAGGTCTGATCCAGCCACTGCGCGTCATCGACGACGCACAGAAGCGGTCGTTCCTCGGCCACCGCCGCGAACAGACTGAGCACCGCCAACCCAACGAGAAACCGATCCGGGGGTGCGCCGGTGCTCCTGCCGAACACGATCTCCATGGCCTGCCGTTGCGGCGGCGGGAGTCTGTCGAGCCGGTCGAGGAGCGGCCCGCACAGCTGATGCAGACTGGCGAAAGCCAGCTCCATCTCCGACTCCACCCCCGCCGCCCGGACGACCGTCAGATCCGACGCCGACGCGATCAGGTATTCCAGCAGCGCCGTCTTCCCGATCCCAGCTTCGCCGCGCAGCACCAGCGACCGGCTCTCGCCGAGGCGGACCGACGAGACCAAGTCGTCAAGCAGCGCGCACTCACTCGCCCGGCCGCGCAGCGTCGGCCGCCTGCCCGGTCCAGGGAAACGGCTCTTCATCAGCAACAACCGCGCTTCGTGCTATCGAAGCGCGGCAAGGTTCGTCGCCGCTCGCTCTGCCGCACCGCCCGCGGCCCAGACGGGAAGACCGCCCCGGCGCAGGCGCAGCTCATCGTCAAGCGCCCGGTATGGCCTGATCACAGCGCGCGACTGAAGGTCGATCAAAGCGCCCCCGCTTTCAGCTGCTGCTCGATGTAGTCGGCCTGGCGCAGCGCCAGCGCGACGATCGTCAGCGTCGGGTTCGCCGCCGCCGCGGTCGTCATCACGCTGCCATCGGACACGAACAGGTTCGGCACGTCGTGCGCCCGGCCGAACTCGTTCACGACGCCGTCCTCCGGGCGCGCGCTCATCCGGGCGGTCCCCAGGTTGTGGGTAGTCGGATACGGCGAAACACGGAACGTGCGCAACGCGTCGACGGCGGCGTAAACCGACTCGCCCGCGGCGTAGGCGTGCTCGCGCATCGCCGTGTCGTTCGGGTGGTCGTCGACATGCACATTAGGCACCGGCTGGCCGAACTGGTCGCGCACATCGCGGTTGAGCGTGACCCGGTTGCTCGCCTGCGGCATGTCCTCGCCAACCAGCCACATGCCGGCCATGTGGTCGTACTGCTCCATGATCTTGGCGAAGTCGCGGCCCCAGGCCCGCGGGCTCAGGAACGTGGACAGGAAGGACGGCCCGAGAGAGAGCAGTTGCATGTAATAGCCGCCGGCGAAGCCGCGTCCGGGGTCGTTGCGCGACTCGTCGGTGACGATGCCCGCCATCGTCTCGCCGCGGTACATCCGCACCGGCTTGTCGAACGTGGCGAACACTGACCCGGTGAGATGGCGCATGTAATTGCGCCCCACCTGGCCGCTGGAGTTCGCCAGCCCATCCGGGAACAGCGGCGAGTCCGAGTTCAGCAGCAGCCGTGCGGTCTCGATCGCGTTACAGGCGACGCACACGACTCGCGCGCTCTGGCGCTGCTCGTTCCCTTCGGCGTCGAGGTAGACGACGCCGGTCACCTTGCCGGAGTCGTCGTGCTCGATCCGGATCGCCATCGACTCCGGCCGGAGGTCAAGCCGGCCGGTCTTCTCGGCCTCAGGGATCTCGGCGGTCAGCGTCGACCAGTGCGCGCGTTGCTTGTCGCCCTGGTAGTTGAAGCCGTCCTGGATGGTTGCGGGCCGCCCATCGCGCGGCACCGTGTTGAACGCCAGCCGGCCCGTGCTGACGCCGGTGTAGCCGACGCGCTTGGCCCCGTTGCCCATCACCTTGAAGTTGTTATTGGCCGACGGCGCCGGGATCCCGTTGGTGCGCGTGACGCCCAGCCGGTCCTCGGCCTGATCGTAGTAGGGCTCGAGGTCGGACAGGCCGATCGGCCAGTCGAGCAGGCTGGCGCCGTCGATGGGCCCGTGCTCGGAGCGGATCCGGAACTCCCATTCCTTGAAGCGCACGCAGCAACCGGCCCAGTGAACAGTCGTGCCGCCAACCGTCTTGCAGGTCCAGGCGGGCAGGGTCGGAAAGTCCTCGGCTATCAGCCATGAGCCAGACGTCGTGCGCTCGTCCAGCCAAGCGAGCTGGTTGAGCGAGGCCCACTCGTCGTTGATGAAGTCCTCAGGCTGGTAGTGCTTTCCTGCTTCGATCAGGACGACCTTCGCGCCCCTCTGGCAGAGCTCGTTCGCAAGCGTGCCCCCGCCCGCGCCGGAGCCGATGACGACGATGACGTCGGGGTCGTGGGCCGGAAAGCGGCTGACCGGCCGGTGGTCATGGCCCTGAGGGCTCACGATCCCGCCTCCGGGTCAGGAAGCCAGTCGAGGTCATCGAAGCCCCGGTTGATGTAGCCACCCTTGTCGAACGACGGCCCCTCGTAGCCGACCAGCTGCCAGGTGCGCTCGTCGGAGTAGACCTCAACGACTGCGGTCGAGCGCACCAGCTCGAAGAAGGCCGAGCCCTCGATCCCCTTCAGCGCCTCGAGTCGCTCGTCCGCCGGAAGCCCAGCGAACGGGCGGCCGCCGTTGAGCGCGGATACGCCGTCCCCGATCGTCCGCGCGGCCCCGGAATCCTCGCGCGCGGTCTCGGTAAGCCTCTCGCCGACCCGCGCGTAAACGTCGTCGGGCAGCGCGTCGTGCGGGTACATGGTGCGAGCGGCAGCCGCGATGGTCGCTATCGCCCCGCCGAGGGTTGCCGGTTCGGGTGTGCTCATGCGCAGCCCCCCAACGCGGCAGACATTACGCGACCTCGATCACCGTGTCGACCCGCGGCCAGATGACGGTCAAACGACTTTCACGAGTGTGGGGAGGTCTTAATAACCAGGCCCTTACCTGTATTTCCTTGTGAAGCTATGGGGATTCTGAGCCCAGACCTCGTCCTATGCCATGGACGCGGTGCGCGGGCCCGCTCCGGCATTGTTCACCACTCGACCGGAGCATATGAGCAGGCCCAGGCTTACCGGGATGCGCCGAAGAACCCGGTCAGGATCGGAGCGATCACATCGACCGGGGCGTTGTGATCGAAGCCGTCGAGCATCCTGAGCTGCGCGCCGGGCGTGGCCGCGGCCTGGTCAGCCAGGGAGCGCTGGAACCAGGGCGGGCGGCCGGATCCGTCTACGGTCGACGGCCACACCCTGGCCGGGCTGTGGCACGGTCAGGACCCGCCGGGGCTGGAGGCAGGCGAGCGCGGACCCCCTCCTGCGAGCGGTCCGCACGGCGACCCCGCTGTACGTCCGGCACAGCAACGGCGAGCACGAGTACTACAGCACCGCTAACGGTCTGTTGGGGCGGGACAACATCCCCGGCGGCGGCATCCCCGGCGTCCTGCCGCACTCCCTCGTGGCGATGGAGAACTGCCGCACCGGCGCGCCACATGGACGTCGATGCCTAGCTTGTCGGCGAGCGCCTCCAGCCGCACGAAGGTCATCGAGCCCGCGAAGGCGGTTATCCGGTCCTGGAGCCGCCGGCGCCGCCGGATGACGGTGTCACGTTCATTCCAATATCGCGATCCAGGAGTCCCTCGCGCCGGTCATGCCACGCCCCGCACACTCTCCGCAACCTCACGCTCTCGGGCACCAGGGAGGAATGTCGCACAGCCCCGCCAGCCCGCGGTGCTAGCGGGTCATGCTCGCGGCGGACTCCCTGCCGTGAGCCGTCACGCGGACTTGGTCACCGAGGCCTGGTAGATCTGCTCGATCGAGCGTTCCAGCTGGGCGTTGAACTCCTCATCGGTCTGGCTCTCGGTCAGGCCTTCGAGGAGTGCGCGGGAGAAGCTGGCGATGAGGGTGGGGTCGCGCGCGAGCAGGGCGCAGGCCTCGTCGCGGCTGTAACCCCCGGACAGGGCCACGACCTGCAGGACGCGCGGGTCGGACGCCAGTTCGCCGTACAGGCCAGGCTGGGCTGGGATCGTGATCTTCAGCATCACGGTGGCGTCCTGGGGCAGCGCCCCGACGTGCTTGGCGATAGCGTCGCGCAGCATCGTCTCGGCCTGTTCCTTGTGCGGGGATGAGATGCTGACCTCGGGCTCGATGATCGGGACGAGCCCGGCGCTCATGATCCGGCTCGCGTAGCCGAACTGCTGATCCACGATGGCCGCGATCCCCGCCTCGTTGGCGTCCTTGATCACCGACCGCATCTTGGTGCCGAAGATCTGGTGCCGCTGCGCGCGCTCCAGCAGGTCATCGAGGGTGCCGATGGGCTTCATGAGCTGCACGTCGTCCTGCTCGGCCGCGAGTCCCTTGTCGACCTTCAGGAACGGGACCACGTTCCTTTCGTCCCACAGGTACTGGGCGGTGGGGACACCGCTGATGTCCCGGTCCATGGTCTGCTCGAACAGGATGGCCGCGAGGACGCGCGAGCCGTCGAAGGCCGGGCTGGTCAGCACCCGGGTCCGCATCGCGTGGACTAGGTCGAACATCTCGGCGTCGGAACTGTAGCGGTCCTCCGCGACGCCGTACTCGGCCAGCGCCTTCGGGGTGCTGCCACCGCTCTGGTCGAGGGCCGCGAAGAAACCCCGGCCGGTCTTGATCTTCTCGAACTGGGTGCTGTTCACCTTTCCGTATTCTGGCACCAGTCCGGCCGCCCGGCCTCATGTGCTGGCATGGTCGCCGCCGTGGCCTCGGCCGAGGGTCACCTCGAGCAGGCGTTGGGCAGCCGCATCAGTGACGGTCGCGGCCGTGATCACCCAGGTCCCGGCCGTGGAAGGCGGGCTCGCCGAGAATTTCCCGTCGCGGTCGCACGTCAACCGGCACCCTGAGCCAACTCGTGCTCGAGTGGAAGATCAGCTGTGATATCCGTCCCGGCCCCGGCAGCGCTGTGGACGTGGATCGAGCCGCCCAGGGCCTCGACGCGGTCGGTGAGCCCGACCAAGCCGGAACCGCGCGCAGGATTGGCCCCGCCGACTCCGTCGTCGCGGATCGACAGCAGCAGGCTGCCGGGGCGCGTGGTGAGCGAAATCTGGGTGCGCGAGGCCTGCGCATGCTTCATCGTGTTGGCCAGCGCTTCGGACGCGACGTAGTACGCCGCGATCTCGATCGGCTCGGGAAACCGTGCATTAGTCGTGACATCAAGGTCGACGGGTACCGCGGAACGGCGGGCGAGCGTGCGCAGAGCCGGGCCAAGACCACGCTCGGAAAGGATCGCCGGGTGGATCCCGCGCGAGAACTTCTGCAGTTCCGCCACCGCGTCGGCCAATCCCGCCGCGATGCGGGACAACCCAGCTTGAAGGTCGCCCCGGTCGGCGGGAATATCAGCCTCCGCGGCGCGCACCTGCAGTCCTAGCGAGACTAGTCGCTGCTGGGTCCCGTCGTGCAGATCGCGCTCGATCCGACGGCGAGCCTGGTCCGACGCGGCGACGATCCGCCTGCGCGAGGCGGCCAGCTCTGATCTGCTCTCCGCATTCGCGATCGCGGTGGCGAGGAGCTCAGTAAACTTCTCCAGGCGTCCTTCCATATCGAACGGCAGAAGCTCGTCTGTGGACGCGACGCTCATCGCGCCCCACAGACGGCCCTCGACGACGATGGGGCTCGCGACCGTCGAGACGATACCCAGGCGACGTGCGGCTCCCGCGACGGACCCGCTGGCCGACGGCCAGTCCATCGCATCGACACGGGCGGAGCATCCGGTGCGATACACCTCGGCCGAAGCCATTCCCTTCTGGAGCTCCCATCGCGTCCCGACCGGGAGTTCGAGGGTCTTCGAGATGCCGACGAAGACGATCGCCGGGCCGTTGTGCTCGAACCTGAGGACCGCCGCGTCCGCCCTCAACAGGTGAGTGACCTCGTCGCTGACGGCGGAGAAGATCTCGACGGGCGGCACGCCTCGCGCCACCAGCGTGGCCACCCGCCGCAACGCCGCCTGCTCCTCGGCGAGCCGGGTGAGAGCCGCACGGGACTCGGCATTCGCGATCGCCGTCGCCACCAGCTCCGTGAAGGAGGCCAGCCGCGTCTCGGCGTCCGGCGGCAGCGGCTGTTCCGTGCTCGTGCCGACACCGAGCACGCCCCAGAGACGCCCCTCGACCATGATCGGCGTCCCGACCGACGAGCGGACGCCCCCCTCGCGGGCTTCGGCACCGAGCGGGCCGGGGGTATCGGCGTAGCTCTCGATTCGGGCCGCGCGGCCGGTCTGGTACACGAGCGTGGTGACGTTCTGCCCCTCAAGCTTCAGCCGGGTGCCAACAACAAAGCGCCCGCCTGCACTGGCGACAAGCGTCGCCGTATCGTCGGGTTCGTAGCGGTTCATGTTCGCCACATCAACGAGAAACAGCCGGCTGGCCTCCTCGGCAACCGCGGCGAATGCCTCCTCCGGGGGCGCCCCAGCAGCGACGAGCGTGGCTACGCGCCGCAACGCCGCCTGCTCCTCGGCCAGCCGGGCGAGCGCGGTGCGGCTCTCGGTGTTCGCGATCGCCGTCGCCACCAGCTCCGTGAAGGAGGCCAGCCGCGCCTCGGTGTCGGCCGGCAGCAGCCGCCCCTGGCGGCTGAACGCTACGACGATGCAGCCCCAAGGCCGGCTCTCGGCGCTGACCGGCACGCCCACCGAGGTGCGCAGCCCCCAGTCGTGGGAGGCGACCTGGCCGATCACGCCGGAGACGTCGGTGTAGTCGATCCGGGCCGGCCGGCCCGTTTGGTACACCATCGTGGTCACGTTCCGGCCGCCGAGCGGCAGCTGGCCGCCGACCGGGGTCGGCGCCGGGGCGCCCGTTCTGGTCCAGGCGCCAACTACCTCGAGTGTGTCCTGCGGGTCGTAGCGGACCAGGATCGCGAAGTCGGCCGCCAGGAGCCGGCCGACCTCCTCGGCGACCGCGGCGAACACCTCCTCCGGCGGAGTCGCCTGGGCCACCAGCGTCGCTACCCGCCGCAGCGCGGCCTGCTCCTCGGCCAGCTGACCCAGCCGCGGCTGATCGGGTGGCCCACGGCCCACCCCCCCGTCGGGGGCACCGGCGCCGGCACCTAGGGCGTTCACAAGGTGACAGTAAACCCGGTGCCTGGCGGCCAGCAACGCCAGCAGCCCTGCCGGTCCTGGCCACTCGTGCCGCTACTCCCGATCACTGCCAACTGTTCCCGGTGTGCGCCCCGAAAAGCTGGACGCAAGACTCAGGTCTGTTGGCACTAGCCTCCGGACTGGCCATGAGCAACCGGGTCTGGCACGGTTCCTTCGACTGGCCCACCTTCGACGGAAGCGGTGACCCGGCCACCAGCGGCGAGGTCACGGAGGCAGTCGCCCAGGCGGCCGCCCGCCGGTGATCACTGTCGCTGACACCTCCGGCATCATCGCCGCATCCGACCGCAACGCCCCTGAGTCCGCAGCATGCGGGCGTTCCTGCAGGAAGCCGGCACAGTGATCATCTCGCCGCTGGTGCTCACCGAGGTTGACCACCTGGCCAAGGCCCGCTTCGGGTCCCAGGCCCGGACCGCGATCATCGATTTCGTCCTCGCCCAGGCCAGGCAATCACGCTTCCAGATCCCGGAAACCGGCCTTGAGGTCCTGGATACCGCGCGTATGGTCCAGCGCCAGTACGCAAGTCTGGACCTGGACCTGGCCGACGCGGTCAATGTTGCCCTGGCGGCCCAGTACCGGACCGACGCAATACTCACGCTCGACCGCCGCGACTTCCGCGCGATGCGCCCCCTCACCCCACACCAATGGTTCCGGCTCCTCCCCGAGGACCTATAGCCCGACTCCCCATTGCCTGGCCATCGACTCAGGCGTATCGGGGTGCCGTCAGCAGGCCTGATGGTGCTGGATTAGGCTTGGCCTGCAAGGGGAGCCTCCGACCACCGGTGGCTTAGGCTGGCTGCCCTCTGTAGTCTTCGGAGGCGGATGGGCGGATCCGTTGACCGAGCCCGCACTCGTAGGTAGGGAAGCCGAGACAGCGATCATCGATCGGCTTCTAGTGGATGCCGTCTCGGGCCGCAGCGGTGTCCTGGTCCTCATCGGTGACGCGGGGGTGGGCAAGTCCGCCCTGCTTGCCTATGCGCGGGCGAAAGCTACCGGGATGGGCGTCCTGCAGACGGTCGGCGTGCAATCCGAAGCCGAGATCCAGTTCGCGGCGCTATACCATTTGTTGCGTTCTGCGCTGGATCGGATGAGTTCACTTCCGCCACCTCAATCGGCGGCGCTGGGAGCCGCGCTGGGCATGGTGCCGGACCGGGCCGCGAACCGGTTTCTGATCGGCACTGCGGTGCTTAGCCTGTTGTCCGAGGCGGCAGGCGTTTGTCCGCTGCTCTGCCTGGTGGACGATGCGGGATGGCTGGATTACGAGTCGGCGGTGGCGATAGCCTTCGCCGCCCGGCGACTTGAGGCCGAAGCGGTGGTCATGATCGTCGCGGCGCGGTCGGTAGCCGGAACGCCATTCGCGGGGCTCCCAACCCAACCGGTCGAAGGACTGAGCCGTTCGCAGGCTGAGACCCTTCTCGCGGCGCACCAACTGCATGCTGACCCGCTCATCCGCGAGCGCGTGATTGAGCGCGCCGGCGGCAACCCGCTGGCCCTTCTTGAGTTTGCCGACCGCCTGCAGGACGTGGACCAGCCGGCCCCACCGTTCTCAGTGGGCCTTGCCGCCACTGCTGTCGAGTCCCTGTACCTGGAGCAGGTCCGCAGGCTGCCCGACGAGACGCAACTGCTGCTGCTGGTGGCGGCGGCAGAAGACTCCCAGGCTCTCGGGCTGATCATGCGCGCTGGGAGCAAGCTCGGCATTGGGCCTGAGGCGCTGGAGCCTGGGGAACAGGCGGGAATCGTCTCGGCTGTGGGGGACCAGATCACCTTTGGGCATCCACTCGCGCGCTCCGCTACCTACACGGGTGCAGCCTTCAGCCAACGTCAACGGGCGCACAAGGCACTCGCCGATGCCTGCGGGCCGGGTGAACCTGACCGCCGGGCCTGGCACCATGCTGCGGCAGCCCTGGCGCCCGACGAAGGGGTTGCGCGGGAGCTGGAGTCCACGGCCCGGCGCGCACAGCTGCGCAGCGGCCAGGCGGCAGCATCCGCTGCCCTGGAGCGCGCCGCACAACTATCCGGCGACGCCGATGCTAAGTCGGCGCGGCTGGTTGCCGCAGCAGGGGCGGCCTGGCGGGCAGGCAACGGCGACCGGGCCATCGCCCTGCTCGGGCAGGCGAACCCGCTCCCCGGGAATGACCAGCTCCGGGCCGATGCAGCCGAGATCCGCGGGCTGGTCCAGGCCCAGAGCGGCATGCCCCGCCAAGCTGCTGCCGCGCTCGCGGCCGCAGCCCAGAAGATCGCCTCGGTGGACCATCGCCGGTCGATGCGGCTCGCCACGGTGGCCGCGGAGGCCGCCTGGTTCGCCGGGCACCGGGAGCGCCTCGGGCAGCTCGACACCTTCGTCAGCGCGCTGCCCGCCAGCCCGGGCATGCCCGGCGGGTTCATGCGCGCATATATCGGGGCCCTGGCCGCGACGCTGCGGGGTGGCCTGCCTGCCGCGGCCTCCCAACTAAGGGCAGCGGCGGGGGGAGCTGCCGGGCTCAGTGAGCAGCGCCCGCTGACCTGGGCCGGTGACTGCGCCCTGCTGCTTCAAGAATCGTCGGCCGCCGAGGAACTCTACTCGCGGGCTGTTGACCGGTCGCGTGAGCTCGCCAACATCGCCGATCTCATGCACGCATTGCACCTGCGGGCCCGGTGCGAACTGGGACTCGGCAAGGTGGCCGCGGCCGAGGCCGACGCCGCCGAGGCCCTTCAGTTCGGTCGGCAGCTGAATCAGCCGGGAGTCGTCGCCCACAGCCTGGCCGTCCTGGCGAGGGTGGCTGCCCTCCGCGGCGACATCGCCGAATCCAGCCGCCGCGCCGCGGAAGCCCTGGAACACGCCATACCCCACCGTCTCCATCTTGCCGTCGATGCCGCCGTCCTCGCGACCGCCGAAATCGACGTCAGCCTCGGCCGTCCCGGCGCTGCGCTGGAGCGGCTCGAACCGCTGATCGCTGACCCGGTGGCGCGTCCCGCCTACCTGATCGAGCTCGGGGCCATGACCGTGGAGGCGGCCGCTCAAGCCCGCACGCCGGCGCGCGGGCAGCCTGCGCTAGCACTATGCGAGGCGTGGGTGAAATGCCTCGATGCCCCCGCACCCCGCGCGGTACTCGCCCGTTGCCGCGGGCTCCTCGGCGGCCGTGCACAGGCTGACCGCGACTTCGGTGAGGCGCTGCGGCTCCACCGGGAGCAGGAGAACCCGCTCGAGCAGGCGCGGACCCGGCTTAATCTCGGCGAGCATCTGCGCCGCACCGGCCGCCGTGCAGCCGCACGGCCCCACCTGCGGTCAGCCATGGAAGCCTTCGACAGCCTCGGAGCCCGGCTCCTCGCCGACCGCGCGGCGGAGGAATTGAGGGCCAGCGGCGAGGCCGCGCGACGGCGCCCGCCAGGAGCTACCGGCGACCTGACGCCCCGGGAGCGGCAGGTCGCCAGGCTGGCCGCAGCGGGCCATTCCAATGGCGAGGTCGCGGCGCGCCTTTTCCTGAGCCAGAAGACCGTCGAATACCACCTGCACAAGGTGTTCACCAAGCTCGGGGTGACGTCGCGGACCGATCTCGCCGCAGTCGGGGACCAGATCGGCCTGGCCGCCGGGGTGGGCGAGGTACCTCCCGGGTCTGACGCTGTTGCGGCGGGGCGTCGCCCTCCCGGCGGCGGCACTCGGGACTAGGGGGCAGCTAGGGACTTCATTGATTCGGTGCGTGCTCACCCCGGCTTACGTTGCTTGTGCAGGCCGGGTGAACGCATCCGGATGAGCTAAGAAGGGCGGGTTGCCATGGATGGCGAGATTGCCGCGCTGCCGGCTGAGCGTGGACCCTCGGCGCAGGCGGTCACGCTGACCATCAACGGTGAGCCCCGGCCGCTGCGAATCGAGCCTCGCGTCAGCCTCCTGGACGCGCTGCGTGAGCATCTCGGGCTGACAGGGTCGAAGAAGGGTTGTGACCAGGGCACGTGCGGTGCCTGCACGGTGTGGGTGGATGGCAGGCGGGCGCTGGCGTGCCTGACGCTGGCAGTCACGTGCGAGGGCCATGAGGTCACCACGATCGAGGGGCTGTCAGCCGGCGGGGAGCTGCATCCGATGCAGGCCGCGTTTATCGACAAGGACGCGTTCCAGTGCGGCTATTGCACTCCTGGCCAGATCATGTCGGCGGTAGCGCTGCTGGACGAAGGCCACGCCGCTGACGACGGGCAGATCCGGGAGTGGATGAGCGGCAATATCTGCCGATGCGCGGCATATCCGAACATCCGCGCCGCGATCCGCGCCGTCCGCGATGCGGCTGGGGGTGAGTGACAGTGCGGCCGCTCAGTTATGCCCGGGCAACGGACGTCGACAGTGCGATCGCGACGGTCCGAGAACACCGTGATAGTGCGTTTCTCGCTGGCGGAACCACCGAGGTCGACCTGGTGCGCCAGAACGTGCTGCGGCCCGGGTTGCTGGTCGACATCAACGACCTGCCCCTCAACCGCGTCGAGGACCTGCCTGAGGGGGGCCTTCGCATCGGTGCGCTGGCGAGAATGAGCGACGTCGCCCAGGCGGCTGGCGTGGTGCAGCGGTTCCCGGTCATCTCGCAGGCGCTGCTGCTGGGAGCCTCGGCGCAGCTGCGGAACATGGCCTCGATGGGCGGCAACCTGTGCCAGCGCGTGCGGTGCAGCTACTTCCGCGATGCGACGTCGCCGTGCAATAAGCGCGATCCCGGCAGCGGCTGCGCGGCCCTGGATGGCTTCAACCGCGGGCACGCCATCCTTGGCACCAGCGACAAGTGCATCGCAACTCATCCTTCGGACGTAGCAGTCGCGTTGGTCGCCATGGATGCCGTCGTTCACACCCGCGGGCCGGCCGACGACCGGGCCATCCCGATCGAGGAGTTCTTCCTGCTTCCCGGTGACACCCCGGAGCGGGAGCATCCGCTGGAGCACGGCGAGCTGATCGTCGCGATCGAAGTACCCGCTACACCTACAGCACGCCTGTCCATCTACCTGAAATTCCGCGACCGGGAGTCGTATGAATTCGCCCTCGTATCGGTCGCGGCGGCGGTGCGCATCCAGGACGGCGCCATCGCCGACGTCCGCCTGGCGCTCGGCGGCGTCGGCACCAAACCATGGCGCGCCCGGCGTGCCGAGGCGAGCCTGGTCGGCAAGCTGGCCGGGGAAGCCAGCTTCGCCGAGGCCGCCGGTCAGGAGCTGGCTGCGGCTAAGCCGAGACCGCTGAACGCATTCAAAGTCGAGCTCGCGCAGCGGGCGATCATCCGGGCGCTGATGACACTGACGAATGGAGACACACGATGAGCGGGGTAATCGGGCAGGCGGTCAGCCGGATCGACGGCCCGGCCAAGGTCACCGGCTCGGCGCACTACTCGGGTGAGATCGCTCTGCCAGGCCTGGCCTACGCCGAGATCGTCGGAGCCCGGGTGGCGAGCGGCCGGATCACCTCGATCGATACCGCGCAGGCCGAGGACGCCGAGGGCGTGGCCGGGATCCTGACTCACCTCAACATGCCCAAGGTGAACAACGTGCCGCTACTGCCGTCCCTGATTGGCGGCCCGGCACCCGGCGAGACGTTCTTCCCGATGCAGGACGACGTGGTGCACTATGCCGGCCAGCCAGTCGCGATCGTGGTGGCCGACGGTCTCGAGCAGGCACAGCACGCCGCGACGCTGGTGCAGATCAGTTACGCCGAGACCCCGTCGATCACCACAATCGACCAGGGCCGCGCTGACGCCTACGAACCGGAGAAAATCTTCGGCGGCCTCATGCCGGCGCAGACGCGGCGCGGGAACGTCGAGGACGGGTTCGCGGCCGCGGACCTCCTCATTGACGCGCCGTTCCGGTTCGCGGCCAACCATCACAACCCAATCGAGGCGCTGACCACCACGGCGGTCTGGGATGGGGACCAGCTGACGCTGTATGACTCCTGCCAGGGCATCAAGGCCGTGCAGCTGACCGTCGCCGCCCTGCTCGGGCTGTCGCCGTCCAAGATCCGGGTCCTGACGCGCTACGTCGGCGGGGCCTTCGGCGCCAAGGCGATGGTCTGGCCGCACGTGACCCTCACGGCGCTGGCCGCCCAGTACGTCAGGCGCCCGGTCCGGCTCGCGTTGCCGCGCGGCCAGATGTTCACCTCGTGCGGGCACCGCGAGGAGCAGGAACAGCACATCGAGCTCGGGGCGACCAGCGACGGCAAGCTCACCGCGATCCGCCACCACAAGATCTCCATCACCTCCCCGTTCGATGACTGGGCCGAGCCTGCCTTCGGCGTCGCCTCCCAGCTCTATGCCTGCCCCGGCTTCGAGGGTGTGCATCGCCTGGTGCGCGGCAACACCATGACGCCCACGTTCACCCGCGGGCCGGGCGAGGCAGTTGGCGTCTTCACCCTCGAATGCGCGATGGACGAACTAGCCAGCGAACTCGGTATCGACCCGATCGAACTGCGCCTGCGCAACATCACCGACGTCGACCCCAATACCGGCCACCCATGGTCCAGCTATGGACTGCGGGAATGCTTCGAACGGGGCGCACGGAGATTCGGCTGGGCCGGCCGCAACCCTCAGCCGCGATCTGAACGCCACGGGAACTGGCTGATCGGCACGGGAATGGCGACCGCCGGCTATCCGATCGCGTTCTTCATGCATACCCAGCGGGCCCGCGCGCACCTGTACGCCGACGGCACCGCCATCGTGCAGACGGCCACCCAGGAGTTCGGCACCGGGACCTCGACTGTGATGACCCAGGTAGCCGCCGACGGGCTCGGCATCGGCCTGCGGGACGTCCGGTTCGAGTTCGGCGACACCGACCTGCCGAACGCTGGCTCCCCGGTGGGCTCGAACGGCGCCATGATGGTCAGCGCCGCCGTGCACAACGCCGCCACCGCCGTCCGCGACCAGCTGATCACGCTGGCGGTCAGCGACAGCCAGTCGCCGCTGCACGGCGCCGACCCGGCGGGTGTTGTCGTGGCGGGCGGACGGATGACGCTCGCGGGCGACGCCAATACCGGCGAGACCTACAGCAGCCTGATGCAGCGCCACATCATGAGCGACGCGGAAGCCATCGGCAGCTGGGATCCGCCGCCGCTGGACACCCCGCACGGGCTGCTGACCTTCGGCGCCCAGTTCGCCAGGGTCGCGGTCGACGCCGACCTCGGCATCATCCGTGTCCGGCACATGGTCGGTGCGTTCGCCCCGGGCCGGGTCCTCAACCCCAAGACAGCCCGCAGCCAGCTCATGGGCGGCATGCTCTGGGGCATGAGCCAGGCCCTGCTCGAAGGCACCCACATGGACACCCGCCACGGCCGCTGGGCCAACGCCAGCCTGGGCGACTACCTCGTCCCCGTCAACGCCGACGCACCCGATGTCGATGTTGAGCTGATCGAAGTCGAGGACCACGTCACCGGCCCGCTCGGCGTCAAGGGCGTCGGGGAGATCGGGCAGGTCGGCGCCGCCGCCGCGATCGCCAACGCGGTTTACCACGCCACCGGCTACCGGGTCCGGGAACTGCCGATCGCCGTGGAGCACCTGCTGGCACATCTGCCGTCCGGGCCAGCGTCCGCCGCGGCAGGAGCACAGCCGGACCTGACGTGACCGGCCGGGCACCAAGCCGCCCGCGGCCAGCCGGCCTCCTCAGCGTTGGCCGGCCGGAACCGCTGCCCGGCCGGCCGACGCTGACCACCCCGCCGCGTCTGCAGCACGAGGCGATGGCCGACCTGCAGCGCCAGCACCCCGCCGGACAGCCCTGGCTGGGCCTGGGCGGCCTGCTGCTCGCGGCGGCCGTCTTCTTCGCCCTCGCCCTCGGCACCGGCAGCACCACGACATCGCTGCTCATCCTCGGCCCGATCTCGACGTTCGCACTGCCAGCCGTCGCCATGGTCGCGTTCTGGTGGAACGACTGGCCCGGCTCACGACTCACCACCCCCTGGACCGGCCTGATCGACACCGTCCTGGTCGCCGCCGCCGCGGTCGTGCTGACCATCGCCGGCCAGGCCATCATCGAGCGATCCGACGTCCGGGCAGTGTTCGAGGCCAACCCCGGTCCCGGCATTCCAGCGACGTTTCCCGCGACCCTGCCTCTGGCCGGCGCGGCGTTCACCGCCATGCTCCAGCTGTCACTGGTCTGCGAACGCTGGCCGCTGGGCAGCCTCGGGCGGTTCCGGTCCGGCCTCGCCGCGCTCGCGCTGTCCTGGGCGGCCGGGACCGGCGCCTACTTCCTGTTCGTCAACCTCGACGCCCTGCCAGCCGCCGAGCGCGCCGCCGCCGGGCTGCGCAACCCCGGCGGCCCCATCACCGCTACCGGCTTCGGCTCCGCGCTCATCGCCGTCGGGGTCTGGCAGGCGGTGTTCTTCATCGCGCTGCGCGGCTGGCCCGTCAACACCATCACCCGGCGCCTGCCTCGCCTGCTCACCGGCAACGCCCTCGTCATCGGCCTCGGCGTACTGACCTACATCGTGCTCCGCGACCTGGCACACTGGCAGCCAGCCGCCATCAGCGCGGCTTGCGGATGCGTCATCAGCGCGGCGCTCATCGTGGCCATGCTGTTCGAAGGCTGGCCAGCCGGGCGCCTCCCCCCCGTGCCGGGCCGCGTCCTGACCCTGGTCCTCACCGCCCTAGTGGCGCTCGCGCTCAACCGCGCCCTGGCCGCCTGCGCCGACGGCGTGCACTGGACAAGGGCCACCCCGGACGACTGGATCACCACCGCGGCACTCAGCTTCATCGGAGCCGGCATCATCGTGCACGTCGGCATCGGTCTCCGCTGGCCGTTCGCCCAGAAGACCAAGGAGAACTCATAAGTGCCCAATGAACCCTCGAACCCCGTCGTGGGCAGGCTCGTTGCGCAATCAGCGACGGTATCTGGACGCGTCCCCGGCGACGCTCTCCCCGGCCGCGACGCGACGCTGACAACCACGCAACCCGCGACCTCCAACCGACTTGATCGACCGCGAGATCTTCTCCCTATACGGTCACTGACCGCAGAATGGCTGCTCGGCGACTCAACCGAACGCTGTCTCACGCGCAGCGCAAACTTCTGCCGGTCACCGAGCGGGCTTCGGAAGAACGGCTGGACACTGGCCGAGCGGGCTGGTCAGGTGAGCCCGGATGGGATGCGGTGGCTGCCCTGCCTGTACTCGCATGATGTCGACCGCACCAGAAGGCCACCAGACCCCTGGTGAGGGATCCGTACGGCGGCCTACAACGCCGATTGCGGAGCGTCGTCCACGCTAGCCCGGGGGCCGGTGCCGGTCGGAGCAGGTCCTGCTGGCTGCGTCGTGTTTCTGCTGGTGATCTGCGGTACGTAGGGTGGCGGGTATGCGAGTAGTGATCGCGGGTGGGCACGGGAAGATTGCGCTGCTGGTCGAGCGGCTCCTGGCCGGGCGGGGCGATCAGGTGGTGGGGCTGATCAGGAACCCGGCCCACGCCGCCGATGTGCAGGAGGCCGGGGGCGAAGCTGTGGTCTGCGACCTGGAGACAGCCTCGGCAGAGGATGTGGCGGTACTGCTGTCCGGGGCGGCCGCGGTGGTATTTGCGGCCGGGGCTGGCCCGGGCAGCGGCGCCCTCCGCAAGGACTCCGTCGACCGGGGTGCCTCCGTACTGATGGCCGACGCCGCCGAGCGGGCCGGGATACGCAGGTTCGTGCAGATCTCCTCGATGGGCGCCGGTCAGCCGCCGCGGCCCGGCACCGAT
>JAOPYP010000505.1 GCA_025964635.1 Actinomycetes bacterium
TGGGGTTGTCCCAGTGCCACGGCTGCGCGACCGAGGATGTGGTCACCCCGCACGCGTCGTTCCTCGCACTGGATGTCGCGCCGCAGCAGGCCTACGCCAATATCCAGGCCCTGCGCACGCTCTATCCCGGCGTGTACGGGGCCGACGGCTTCTTCGACGCCGTCAACCCGGCGACCGGAGCGGTCGGCCATCGTGACCTCGTGCTCGATCAGTCCATGATCATGGCAGCGCTGGACAACGCACTGGAGAACCGTGCGCTCCAACGAGACTTCGCGCGGGACCCGGTGTCCTGGGCCGCCCGCACCTACCTCTCGGCCGAGACCATGTCGATCCGGTAGGGCCGCACCGGGCAGCCAGGCCACGGTCGGCTCCGCGCAGTTTCGTTCGTATCCCGGTTCTTTTCAGACCGGGATAGACGTGGAAGACTTCATGATCGTTAAGCAGGCGGGAATCCGGCTGCCGACGTGGGACGCAGCCGGCCCGTCTCTCTAGGTGGAGAGGATGGGCACAATGGGGTACTCATTACGGCGGCTGGCTCGCGCACGCACAGGTTTGCTGGTGGCGCCGCTGACCGTGGCCGCGCTCCTGGTCGGGGTGCCAGCGGCCGGGGCGAGTCCGGCGAAACCGGCCAGCGGGGCAGCGCCCGGCGCGGCCCAGCAGCGGCTCGCGGCGATCTCCGGGAAAGTGGACGCCCTGATCGGGAAGATGACGCTGGCCGAGAAGTTCGGGCAACTGGAGATGTCCGGGCCGAGCGGCGCGAACGGGACGCCAGGGCAGACACTGCTTGACGAGGTGCGCAACGGCCAGGTCGGCTCGGTGCTCGACCTGGTGGGCGTGGCCAACATCAACCAGGTGCAGCAGGCGGCCCTTCAGTCGCGTCTGCACATCCCGGTCATCTTCTCCCTGGATGTCATCCACGGGTATAAGACGATCTTCCCGGTGCCGATCGCCGAGGCGAGTTCCTGGGACCCGGCCGCGGTCCAGAATGATGAGGCGATCTCGGCCGATGAGGCGACCGCGGACGGGATCAAGTGGACCTTCAACCCGATGGTCGACATCAGCCGGGACCCGCGCTGGGGACGCGTGGTCGAGGGAGCGGGGGAGGACCCGTTCCTGGGTTCGGCGATCGCGGCGGCGAAGGTCCGGGGTTACCAGGGCAGCGACTTCAGCGCGCTGGACAAGATGGCCGCGACCGTGAAGCACTTCGCCGGGTACGGCGCGCCTGTGGCCGGCCGCGAGTACAACACGGTCGACATGTCGGAGCAGCAGTTGCGCAACGACTACCTGCCTCCGTACAAGGCGGCCGTCGACGCGGGCGCGGCGACCGTCATGAGCGCGTTCAACTCGCTCAACGGGGTGCCGGCCAGCGCGAACCCGTACCTGCTGAGCACGATCCTGCGCAAGGAGTGGGGCTTCGGCGGCACGGTGGTGAGCGACTACCAGGCGATCCAGGAACTTATCGACTTCGGGTTCGCCACGAATGGCGCTGATGCCGCGCGGCTCGCGCTGACCGCGGGAGTGGACATCGAGATGGGCGTCCAGGTCCCGAGCCAGTTCGCCACCTACCCGGCGTTCGGGCCGGACCTGGTGCGCAGCGGCCAGGTCAGCCTGGCCACGATCAACAACGACGTGCGCCACGTGCTGACGCTGAAGTACCTGGCGGGCATGTTCGATCACCCGCTCACCGACCCGGCCCGGGTGCAGCACGAGGAGCTCACCCCGGCCCACCTCGCCGCAGCGCGAACCATGGCGGCCCGCTCGATGGTGCTGCTCAACAACCGCAACAACGCCCTGCCGCTGAGCACCGGCGCATCATCGGTGGCGGTCGTCGGACCGCTCGCCAACGACCCCGCCGACCAGCTCGGGCCGGACGTGCCGATCGGGTACTCAATCGACCAGGGCAAGGTCGTCTCGGTGCTGGACGGCATCAAGGCGGCGGTGCCCGGCGCGACGGTGAACTACGCGCAGGGCTGTGACACCTCCTGCACGTCGACCGACGGGTTCGGCGCGGCGGTCAGCGCGGCCAAGGCAGCGGCGGTGACCGTGGTCGTAGTCGGCGAGCCAGCGGCCGACTCCGGTGAGGCCTCGTCGCGCAGCGACATCAGCCTGCCGGGCCAGCAGCTCGCGCTGGTCCAGGCGGTCGCGGCGACCGGCAAGCCGTACGTCGTGGTGCTGATGAACGGCCGGCCGCTGACCATCAGCTGGCTGGCCGACAACGCGCCGGCCCTGCTCGAATCGTGGTTCCCCGGCACCGAGGGCGGCAACGCGGTCGCGGACGTGCTGTTCGGCAAGGTGAACCCGGGCGGGAAGCTGCCGATGAGCTTCCCCCGCAACGTCGGGCAGATCCCCATCTCCTACAACGAACTGCCGACCGGCAGGCCCTACGATCCGAACAACAAGTACACCTCCAAGTACCTCGACGTGGCCAACACGCCGCAGTACCCGTTCGGATACGGCCTGTCCTACACCACCTTCGCCCTGTCGAACCTGCACGTGTCGTCAGGCAGCATCCCGGCCAGCGGCACGGTGACGGTCACTGCGGACATCACCAACACGGGCACCACGACCGGCGATGACGTCGCCCAGCTCTACGTTCACGAGTCGGGCACGAGCATCCTGCAGCCGGTCCGCAGGCTCGAGGGATTCCAGCGGGTCACCCTCAAGCCGGGACAGGCGCAGACAGTCACGTTCAAGCTGGGGTCGGCCAGCCTTGGCTTCTACAACAACCAGGGACAGTTCGCCGTCGAACCCGGCCCCTTCGACGTGTACGTCGGCGACAGCTCAGTCGGCGGCCTGCACAGCCAGTTCACCGTGCACTGACCGCTCGCCCGGAACCCCTGTGCGGGG
>JAOPYP010000555.1 GCA_025964635.1 Actinomycetes bacterium
GGCCAGCATGCCCAGGACCGTCAGGACCATCAGCGCATGCCAGCCCAGCCACTTGGGCCGGAACAAGAACCGCCAGCTCGGGGCCGGGGTATCGCTGGACATGCGAAGAAGTCTAGCCGCGCCCCCCGCGGCCCGCCGCCAGCAGGCCAGGGCCCCGCCCGCACGGGGCTGGGCGGGTCCCGGGAGACGTCCCCCCGGGCTGATTCGCGGGGGAGGGGAGGCGCGCCGGAGGCGTGTCCTCGCGGAGGCGAATCGGGGGTGCCGGGGGCGTCCCCCGGACCAGCACCGTCCGGGGGGAACGACACGCTTCCCGCGAGTCAATGCGGGGACATCGTGGCAGGTCAGTGATAATCGGTCCCATGTCCTTGACGGATCTGTTGTGGCCCGGGCGGATCGGGCTGGCGGGGCGCCTACCTGCCCGCCTGGAAGAACTGCACGGGCCCGAGCGGGGTGTCATCGTCCTGCCGCGCCACCTGGCCTGGCCGGGGATGCGGGAATTCGACGTGGCCGACGACCGGCTCCGGCGCAGCATGTACGGGATCGTGCTGACCCAGGGCCGCCGTAACGACCTGGCCCGCTTCGTCAACCCCCGGCTGCTGATGCAGGACTGGCCGCTGCTGCGCTCCTCGCTGGACCCCAGGCTCCGGCGCTGGTGCGAGCGGCGGCTGGCGCTGCGCGGGGTGGCTGCCCAGCCGGCCCCGGCGGAGCCGGCGGCCGGGGGGGCGAACCCGGGCCCGGGGCGGCCAGAATAGGACCGCGGGACAGCATCGCAGCCGGGCGGCTGGCCTGCACGCCCCCAGCTGACCGCCCGGCGAGCGCCCGGAGGCCCCCGTGACCGCAGGCCTGGACCTGGATGCGCTGACCGCCATCGACGTGCACGTGCACGCGGAGGTCTCCAGCCAGGGCGGCGCGTCGCTGCCCGGCGAGCTGGAAGAAGCGTCCAACGCCTACTTCAGGATCGCTGACACCCGGCGCCCGACGCTCGGTGAGATCGCCGCCTACTACCGCGAGCGCCGGATGGCCTGCGTGGTCTTCACGGTGGACGCCGAGGCCGCGAGCGGGCGGCCGCCGGTGCCCAACGAGGAGGTGGCGGAGGCAGCCGCCGAGCACCCGGATGTGATCATCCCGTTCGCCTCCATCGACCCGGCCCGGGGCCGCGCCGGGGTCCGGCAGGCGCGCCGCCTGGCCACCGGGCACGGCGTCCGCGGCTTCAAGTTCCATCCCAGCGTGCAGGCCTTCTTCCCGAACGACCGGTCCGCCTACCCCCTCTACGAGGTGATCGAGGAACTCGGCGTGCCCGCGGTCTTCCACACCGGGCAGACCGGCATCGGGGCGGGCGCCCCGGGGGGCGGCGGCATCCGGCTCAAGTACTCCAACCCGATGCTGATCGACGACGTGGCCGCGGACTTCCCGGGGCTGACGATCATCCTGGCCCACCCCTCGTTCCCCTGGCAGGACGAGGCGCTGGCCGTGGCCACCCACAAGCCCGGCGTGCACATCGACCTGTCCGGCTGGTCCCCGAAGTACTTCCCGCCCCAGCTGGTGCACTACGCCAACTCGCTGCTGCAGGACAAGGTGATGTTCGGCTCGGACTACCCGCTGCTGACCCCGGACCGGTGGCTGGCCGACTTCGACGGGCTGCCGATCAAGCCTGCGGTCCGGGAGAAGATCCTCAAGCTCAACGCGGCCCGGCTGCTCGGGCTGTCCGCCGGCTGAGAGGGGCAGGCCGTGCTCAACGAGGGCGCTGGGTCGTGGACCGCCCGCCGGGCCCGCAAGACCCCGGATGCGCGGGCGATCCTGCATGCGGGCCGCGCGCTCACCTACGCGGGGCTGCACGACCGGGTGACCCGGCTGGCCCGGGCGCTGCGCGGGCTCGGCACGGGCCCGGGCTCCCGGGTGGCGTATCTCGGCCCCAACCACCCGGCCTTCCTGGAAACCATGTTCGCGACCTGGTCCGCCGGGGCGGTCTTCGTCCCGCTGAACATGCGGCTGGCCGGCCCGGAACTCGCCGACCAGCTCGGCGACTGCGGGGCGGCCCTGCTGGTCTACGGGCCGGAGCAGGCGGCCGTGGTGGCGCGCATCCGCGGCCAGGCCCGGCCCGGCCACCTCGTCGCGGTGGCCGGGCCGGCCGCGGGGGATCACGACTACGAGAGCCTGCTGGCCGGCCCGCCCCCGGAGCCGGCCGACGTGCCGGTCAGCCTGGATGACCCCAGCCTGATCATGTACACGTCGGGCACCACGGGCCGGGCCAAGGGTGCGACGCTGACCCACGGCAACATCACCTGGAACGCGATCAACGTGGTGGTGGACGCCGACTTCCGGGCGGACGAGGTTGCCCTGGCGGTGGCCCCCTTGTTCCACACCGCGGCGCTGAACATGCTGTGCCTGCCCACAATGCTCAAGGGGGGCACGGTCCTGATCGAGCCGGCCTTCGACCCGGACCGGGTCCTGGAGCTGATCGCCCGGTACCGGGTGACCTCGATGTTCGGTGTCCCCGCCATCTACGACGCGATGGCCGCGGCTCCCGGCTGGGCCGCCGCGGACACGTCCAGCCTGCGCATGCTGCTGTGCGGGGGCGCCCCGGTGCCGGACGCCACCATCCGCCGCTACACCGACCGCGGGCTGACCTTCATCCAGGGGTACGGCATGACGGAGACCGCGCCGGGGGCGCTGCTGCTGGACGCGGAGCACTCCCTGGCCAAGGCCGGCTCGGCGGGGGTGCCGCACTTCTTCACCGATGTCCGGGTGGCCGGCCCGGACGGGACCGAGGCCGGCCCGGGCGAGCGGGGCGAGATCCTCGTGGCGGGCCCGAACGTGATGCGGGGCTACTGGGGCCGGCCGGACGCGACCGCCGCAGTGCTCGGGGACGGCTGGCTGCACTCCGGCGACGTGGGTACCGCGGACGAGGACGGCTACGTGTCCGTGGTGGACCGGATCAAGGACGTGATCATTTCCGGCGGGGAGAACATCTACCCGGCTGAAGTGGAGAACGCCCTGCTCGGCCACCCGGCAGTGGCCGACTGCGGGGTGATCGGGATCCCGGACGGCCGGTGGGGCGAGGTCGGCCGCGCCGTGGTCGTGCTCCGCCCGGGCGGGAACGCGTCGGAAGCGGACATCCTGGGCTTCCTCGACGGCCGCCTGGCCCGGTACAAAATTCCGAAATCAGTGCAGTTCGCCACCGGCTTGCCGCGCACCGCCACGGGCAAGATCCTCAAGAAGCAGCTCCGCGAGACCCATGGAGGAACCACCGCATGAGCACCGTCGTGAACGGCCTGGAGGAGATCACCGCGCTGGCGGGTGCCGATCTGGGGCGCACCGGCTGGACGGAGGTGACCCAGGAGCGGGTCAATACGTTCGCGGACGCGACCGGCGACCACCAGTGGATCCACGTGGACCCGGCCCGGGCGCAGGCCGGGCCGTTCGGCGGAACGATCGCGCACGGCTACCTCACGCTGTCCATGGTTATCCCGCTGTTCGCCGAGCTGCTCGAGGTCACCGGGGTCAGCATGGGCATCAACTACGGGCTGAACAAGGTCCGTTTCCCGGCGCCGGTCCCGGTCGGCGCGAAGATCAGGCTGGCCGCCGTCATCGCCGCGGCGGAACCCGTCGGCGATGGCCAGGCGGTCCAGCTGACCACCGACCTCACCGTCGAGGTGGACGGGGGCGGGAAGCCGGCCTGCGTGGCCCAGGCGATCTACCGGTACTACGCCTGAGCCGGCTGCGCCGGGCCGGTCAGGAACCGCAGGCCCGGGGCTAGGGCCCAGGACTGGCCCCGGCCGAGCCGCGCCGGTCCGTGGCCTGCCAGTCGGCGTCCCAGGCGGCCAGTCGCCGGGCATCGAGCAGGCGGCGGCTGAGGACGCCGGCGCCGAGCAGGAGCATTCCCCAGCCGGGTACGGCCATGGCCGCGGTGACATCGGCCTGGAACGCCGCCTGGAAGGGCGACATGGGCGTCTGGGCCAGCTGGCCGGCGCGCCCGGTCCAGACCGTCAGGGTGGTTCCGGCACGGGTACCAGCGGGTACTGATATCCGCCCGGTACGGACGGGCTCACCGGGCGCCTGCCACCGGACGGGCGCGGCCACCACGTAGCCGTCCGACTGGGGCGCGTCGGCGAGCAGCCGGGCCGGGACCGGCCGCCAGCCCGCGCGCTCCGCGATCGTGGTCGTGAAGGCGGTGCTGACGGTGAGGTGCCAGACCGCCAGGGCGATCAGCGGCGCGCCGACCAGGAAGGCCACGGCCAGCCCGGTGATGATCCCGGCCTCGGCCCGGTCCGAGGCACGGCGCAGCGGGTTGTGATCGGGCCACAACCCGCGCACGGCCGCGGCGACTCGTGTCATCCCCTGACACTGCCCGGTATCCAGCCCCGCCCGCATCCCCTGATCAGGGTGAATTGCGGCCGAGCCCGGCGGATGGGGTTATCCCGTGCCCGGCGGGGACCCAGCTAGCGGTACGCCCACGACCAGTGCTGGTTGGGCTGCCCGTTGCAGGTCCAGAGCTCCAGCGGGGTGCCCGCCGCGGTGCTGCCGCCCGTCACGTCCAGGCACAGCCCGGATTGCTGGCCGACGATTGTCCCGTTGCTCTGCACCGTCCACTTCTGGTTCGCGCCGCCGTTGCACGGCCACAGCTGGACCGTGGTCCCGGGCGCCGTCTGGTTGTTGTACGCATCCAGGCATTCGGTGGCGCCCATGGTGCGCAGCTCGCCGGCCGGGGTGGGCGAGAGCTCCTGGTTGATCCCGCCGCTGCACGGCCAGATCTGCTCCGCGGTGCCCGGGAAGAACACGTAGGGCCCGGGGGTGCCGCTGCCGCGGGTGTCCAGGCACTGGCCCGACTGAGCGCTGACCAGCTCGCCGGTCCCGCCGGTCCCGGCGGCGGGCGTGGCCGAGACGAGCGTGACCCCGCCCGGGGCGACGGTCGTGGTGAGGGTGCCGCTCACGCTGCCGAGGGAGCCGCCGCTCCACAGGTTGGTGATGTTCACCGTTCCGCTGAGCCCGAGCTGGGCCAGCGGCACGCTGAAGCTGTGGCTGGCCGCGGCGTCGGTATTGAACACGCCGATGTACCAGGCGCCATTCTGCTGGCGCTTGGCGAAGACCTGCTCGCTGCCGCTGCTGATGACCCGGCCGGCCGGGATGCCGTCCTGGTCGACCGCGGTCACGGCGCTGTTCTCCAGCAGGGACAGGTCACCGGAGTCCAGCGCGGTCAGGTCGGTGCCCAGGATCAGCGGCGCGCTGGCCAGGGACCACAACGACAGCTGGGTCTGCCGTTCCGCCGCGGTCAGCCCGTCGTTGGTGCCGTTCCCGACCTCGATCGAGTCGTAGTCGTTCCAGCCGCCGGGACCGCCGTAGGGCTGCCAGCTCGCCGCCGAGCCGAACCGGCTGGAGACATTGCTCCAGTCGGTCAGCGGGTAGCTGCTGCCGCCCGAGCCGCAGTAGCACTCGATGTCGCCGGTGGTGCGCCAGCCGTTGGCCAGTGACGACCAGGTGGTGGCGGCCGAGATGGCCAGGCTGTTGGACAGCTCCAGGGCCATCGGGCGGCCGGCCTGCCGCAGCGC
This sequence comes from Actinomycetes bacterium, assembly GCA_025964635.1. Lineage (GTDB taxonomy): Bacteria > Actinomycetota > Actinomycetes > Streptosporangiales > Streptosporangiaceae > RYN-230. The sequence continues at coordinate 5,547 of JAOPYP010000555.1, forward strand.
CGCCGACCAGGCCTGGACGTCCGGGAGGTCGAACGACCCGACCCCGTCGAGCTTCACGTAGTCCACGCCCCAGGACGCGAACTCGTCCGCCCAGGAGTTGATGAACGCCTGCGCCCCCGGCTTGCTGTAGTCGATGCCGGTCATGCCCCCGCAGTTGTAGTTGTTCTCGCCGGCCGTGGTGGCGATCTGGGCGGCCGTGTCGGAGGTGCCCTGGATCGGGGTGTTCCGGGCCACCGCCTGCTTGGAGATGCCCGGCGTGACGTACAGGCCGAACTTCAGGCCCAGGCTGTGCACGTAGTTCGCGACGGCCTGGATGCCGTTGACCGAGCCGCTGGCCGGGAACTTCGCCGCGTCGGTCACCCAGCGGCCGAACTGGTCCACGTTCGGGCCCTGGCCGCCGGGGCACTGGTACCAGAAGTCATCCAGGTTGACGTAGCCGTAGCCATGCGCGCTGAGCCCGCTGGACTTCAGGGCACTGGCCTGGGCCTCGATCCGGGCCGCCGTCGGGTTGCCGCGCAGGAAGCTCCAGCTGCTCCAGCCCATCAGCGGCGCGCTGACGGCCAGCCCGTTGTTCTCGGCTAACGCGCGCGGCGCCGCCGACGCCGCCAGCCCCGTGGTGATGACGAGTGCTGCCGCCGCCGCGGCCCATCGTGATCGCATCGGTCCTCCATCCAGGCCGGAACGCCCGGCGCGCATCTGCGCCGCCGCACCACGTCGCGCGGCCGCGCCCTCCGCCCGGTGCCACCGGTGCGCTCGCCCTCGACCCTCCGCCTCAGTACCAAACATGTCAACACACATAACGACACGATCGACCAAAGGCCTGCGGCAGCGTCACGGAGCCACGGGCCTGATGAGCCACGGGCCCGCCGGGCCCGGACCCCCGCACCGCCCGCCTGACCGGAACCGTCTACAGTCTTCGGCATGCGATTTGCCACGATCCGCACTACTGACGGGACCACGGCCGCCCGGCTGGACGGCGATGTGCTGGTGCCGCTGGCCGCGGCCGACGTCGGCGCGCTGCTGGCCGCAGGGGAGGGCCCGGTGGCCGCGGAGCGGGCCGGGGCCGCCCCGGTGCCGGCCAGCGAGGCCAGCTTCGCCCCGCTCATCCCGCGGCCGTCCAAAGTGCTGTGCGTGGGCCTGAACTACCGGGCGCACATCCTGGAGACCGGGCGGGACCTGCCGGAATACCCCACCCTGTTCGCCAAGTTCGCGCAGACGCTGCTCGGCCCCCATGACGACCTGGTGCTGCCCGCGGTGAGTGACCGGGTCGACTGGGAGGTCGAGCTGGGCGTGGTCATCGGCCGGCCGATCTACCGGGCCAGCCCCGACGAGGCGGCGGCGGCCATCGCCGGCTACACGGTCACCAACGACGTGAGCATGCGCGACTGGCAGCGCCGCACCCTGCAGTGGCTGGCAGGCAAAATGTTCGAGCGGAGTACCCCGGTCGGCCCGTACCTGGTCACCGGGGACGAGGCCGGCGACGCCGCGGACCTGGAGGTCCGCTGCGAGGTGGACGGGGCCGTGATGCAGCAGTCCCGCACCTCCGACCTGCTGTTCAGCCCGGCCGACATCGCGGCCTACGCCAGCCAGGCCATCACCCTGCTGCCCGGTGACCTGCTGCTCACCGGCACGCCGGGCGGCGTGGGTGACGCCCGCAAGCCGCCGGTCTACCTGCAGCCGGGCCAGACGCTGCGGACCGTGATCGAGGGTCTCGGCGAGTGCGTCAACCAGTGCGTTCCGGACAAGGCCTGACCGGGCCGCAGGCAAACGGGCCGGGCAGCCGCCCCCGCGGCCGCCCCGAGTGTGTCAGGGTTACTGCATGCGCAAGTACGTGATCATGGGCGTGCCCGGCAGCGGCAAGAGCTCGCAGGCGTCGTGGCTGGCGAGGGACCTGGATCTGGTGCACATCAGCGTGGGCGACATCTTCCGCTGGAACGTGCAGCAGCACACGAAGATGGGCGCCGACGTGCGCCGCATCATGGCCGGCGGTGAGCTGGTCGGGGACGATCTGGCCGAGAAGGTGACCGCGCAGCGGCTGGCCGAGCACGACTGGAACTACGGGTTCATCGTCGACGGGTTCCCGCGCAACGCCCGGCAGGCGGAGTTCTTCCTCGAGAGCTACGACATCGACGCCGTGATCCACCTCGACCTGCCCGACGCCGAGGTCCGCCGCCGGGTCCTGGCCCGCCGCCTGTGCTCGGGCTGCGGCCTGGACTACAACCTGATCGAGGGGCGGCCCCGGGTCGAGGGCAAGTGCGACGTGTGCGGCGGCACGCTGGTGACCCGCGAGGACGACACCGAGGAAGCGCTCGTGGTCCGGCTGCGTGACTATCACGAGAAGACCGACCCGGTGCTGGCCATCTTCGCGCGCAAGGAATACGTCCTGCACATCGACGCCACCAAGGACAAGGACGAGGTCCAGCAGGCGATCCGGGAGGCGCTGGGGCTGCCCGCCTCCAAGCCGGACCCCTCCGCCCAGCCGTGAGCCCCGGGGCACCCGTGCCCCGCCGCGCCGCCGGGGAGGCGCCGTGCGCGTCGTGATCGCCCCTGACTCGTTCAAGGGCAGCATCGGCGCGGCCGCGGCGGCGGCCGCGCTGGCCGGCGGGTGGCGCACCGTCCGGTCCCGTGACGAGCTGGTCTGCGTGCCGCTGGCGGACGGCGGCGAGGGCACCCTGGACGTGCTCGCCGCGGCGGTCAGCGGCGCCCGCTGGCACGCGGGCCGGGTCACCGGCCCGTCGGGCCAGCCGGTAGACAGCGCATGGCTGGAGCTGCCCGGCGGCGTCGCGGCCGTGGAACTCGCCCGGGCCAGCGGGCTGCCGCTGCTGGCCCGGCCCGATCCGCTGGGCGCGCAGACGACCGGACTCGGCGAGGTGATCGGCCTCGCGCTCGGCTACGGGGCCCGCGAGGTGCTGATCGCGCTCGGCGGCTCGGCGTCTACCGACGGCGGGACCGGCGCGCTGGCGGCGCTCGGCGCCCGGTTCCTCGACGCCGCCGGCGCCCCGCTGCCGCCCGGCGGCGGGGCCCTGCGGGACCTGGCCTCGGTGGACCTGGCCGGGCTGCGGTCACCCCCGGATGGCGGGGTCAGCTGCCTGTCGGACGTACGCGCCCCGCTCCTCGGCCCGGCCGGGGCGGCCGCCGTGTTCGGCCCCCAGAAGGGCGCCAGCCCGGCCCAGGTGAGCCTGCTCGAGGACGGCCTGGCCCGGCTGGCCGGCTGCCTGGGCGGTGACCCTGGCGCACCGGGCGCCGGGGCGGCCGGCGGCACCGGGTACGGATTCGCCGCCGCCTGGGGCGCGGAGA
>JAOPYP010000565.1 GCA_025964635.1 Actinomycetes bacterium
CCTGCGCGTGGCCGAGGTGGTGCCGGGCGGCCCGGCCGACCGGGCCGGCCTGCGGGCCGGGGACCTGCTGGTCAGCGCGGGCGGCAGCCCGGTCGCCGCGGCACAGGACCTGCAGCGGCTGATGTTCGCGGAGGCGATCGGGCAGCCGATGGCGATCACCGTGATGCGCAACGGCGCCCTGGTCGACGTGATCGCCGAGCCGTCGGAGCTGGTCTCGGCCTGATGTGGGGGATCTGAGAGACCTTAGGGGCCGGGCAGCCGGATTGTCGCATGCGGTACCGCCGTTTCCCGGCTGCCTGTCCACAACCTGGCCAAGTTGGCGCCGCTATCCACAGAACCCGGTTCGGCGTGGCCGCGCCTGTCCCCGGCGGTGATCGTGGACGTCAGCGGGCGGCACCGCGCCGCCCCGGGCGGCACCTCTTCACGGGCCGCCGGGCGAGCCAGGAGGATGGCATGATCAACGAGGCACAGGTGTTCCTGTCCGGGTACGTGGCCCGCGATCCACGGTTCCGCATCACGGCCAGCGGGGTCTCCAGCGTCTCACTGCGGGTCGCCTACACCCCGCGGCGGGTGGACCGGGAGAGCGGTGAGTGGACGGACGGGACGACCTCGTTCGTCAGCGTGGTCTGCTGGCGGACGCTGGCCGACAACGTGGCGCGGTGCCTGCACAAGGGCGAGCCAGTGCTGGTCAAGGGCCGGCTTCAGGTCCGGCCGTACGAGAAGGACGGGGTCTCGCGGTTGGCGGTGGAGATCGAGGCGAGCTCGGTCGGGCACGACCTGGCCCGCGGGGTGGCCAGCTTCCAGCGGCCCCGGCGGCCCGCGGTGGAGAACGGGGCGGCGGACCACGGCCCGGCCAACGGCCACGGGGCGGAGGCCGGGCTCTCCGGCGGGCCCGTGGCTGAAGCCGGCCTGGACGGTGCCGGCGAGGCGGCGGCCGCACTCGATGGCCGCAACGGAACCGAACCGGGGCTGGCCGCGCTGAACAGGTCTGGCGAGCCTGCGGGACTGTCCGCGCCGTTCTGAGGCGCCGACTCGCTGGATCCACGGAATTCCCTGCCGGGCAGGCCCCTTGCCCCTACGCTGTTACCCAGCGTCATAGTTCGGCCGCTTCGTGAATACGGAATGTGACCGAAATGCCGGAGGGGCCTGCCTGCGGCAGTGATGGACAGGTGGCATGTCGGCAGTCCAGCGCACGATGCACCGTGAGTACCGCGGCGGGTCAGGGCGCCGCCCCGAAGCCCCATGGGCCTTCGACCGGCTGCCCCGGCGGCGGCGGTTGCGGGCGTACTTGATCGCGGTCACCGCCACCGAGTTCATTCTGGCGGCCTGGCAGCTGACCCGCCTCCAGCCCAACCCGGACCAGCTCGGCCTCTTCGCGGCCGTCTTCGGCTGCGGCATGGTCTGCGTCGAGGCGACCCGGCGCGGGGGTGCGCCGCCGCCGGGCACGCATGATCTGCTCACCGCCTGGTGGCTTCCGGCCGCGCTGCTGCTGCCGCCGGAGTATCCGCTGCTCGGCCCGGTGCTGATCGGCGCCTACGCGCACTGGCGGGCCCGGCAGGGGCCGCTGTACTGGCGGGCATTCACCGCCGCCGCGCTGGGCCTGGCCGGGGCGGCCACCTCGCTGCTGTTCCACGGCCTCCTGAGCCTGGCTCACCCGCCCGGCCCGTGGCTGCGCGACCCGGTGATGGTGCTCGGAGCCGCGTGCTGCGCGACGCTGTTCGTGCTCGTCAACGCGCTCCTGATCGCCCTGGCCGGGCGGGCCGCCCGGCCGGGGGAGTCGTGGCCCGGTGTTTCCCGGCCCGGTGTTTCCCGGCCCGGTGCGACCCGGGACTTCGAGAGCCTGCTGGTCGACGCGGCCGGGCTGTGCGCGGGGGTGCTGGTCACGATCGCCTGCACGCTGAGCTGGGTCATGCTGGTCGTCGCGCTCCCGCCGGTCATCCTGCTCCAGCGCAGCCTGCTGCACCAGCAGTTGCGGGCCGCCGCCCAGTCCGACCCGAAGACCGGCCTGCTCAATGCCGGCGCCTGGCAGCGGGACGCGGAGCAGCGGGTCTGCCGGGCCCGGCAGGCCAGCGAGCCCGCGGCGATCCTGCTGGTGGACATCGATCACTTCAAGCGGGTCAACGACACCTACGGGCACCTGGCCGGGGATGAACTGCTGGCCGCGACGGCCAGCACGCTGGGCCAGCATGTGCGGGCCTGCGACGTGCTGGGCCGGTTCGGCGGTGAGGAGTTCGTGGCCATGCTGCCCGGGGCCGGGCAGCAGGAGGCCTGCCGCATCGCCGAGCGGCTGCGGGGCCGGGTCCGGGAGATCGCGGTGCCGGCCCGCGGTGCCGCTACTCCCCACGACACGGTGACCGTCACGGTCTCGATTGGGGTGGCTGCGCTGGGCCTGGACGGCGAGGACCTGTTCGAACTGCTCGCCGCGGCCGACGCCGCGCTGTACCGGGCCAAGAAGTCGGGCCGGGACCGGGTGTGCACGCTTCCCCCCGGAGCGGGGCCGTCCGACCCGCTGCGCTGATACCCCTAACCTTGGAGCATGCCTGAATTTATCTATCAGATGCATGCCGCCCGATTGGTGAAGGGCGACAAGGTCCTCCTTGATGACGTAACGCTGGCGTTTTTCCCCGGGGCCAAGATCGGTGTGGTCGGGCCTAACGGCGCGGGCAAGTCCACGTTGCTGAAGATGATGGCGGGCCTGGAACAGCCGTCTAACGGCGATGCGCGGCTTTTCCCTGGCTTCACGGTGGGGTTGCTCAGCCAGGAGCCGCGGCTGGACGAGAGCAAGACCGTGCTGGGCAACGTCCAGGACGGGGTGGCGGAGACCAAGGCCCTGCTGGACCAGTACAACGAGATCGCCGAGAAGATGGCGACGGACTACTCCGACGAGTTGCTGGAAGAGATGGGCAGGCTCCAGGAGCAGCTTGATCACCGCGACGCCTGGGACCTGGACAGCCAGCTGGAGCAGGCCATGGACGCGCTGCGCTGCCCGCCCCCGGACGCCGATGTGACCGTGCTGTCCGGCGGAGAGCGCCGCCGGGTCGCGTTGTGCAAGCTGCTGCTGTCCCAGCCGGACCTGCTGCTGCTGGACGAGCCCACCAACCACCTGGATGCCGAGAGCGTGCAGTGGCTGGAGCAGCACCTGGAGAAGTATCCCGGGACCGTCGTGGCGGTCACCCACGACCGGTACTTCCTGGACAACGTGGCGCAGTGGATCCTCGAGCTCGACCGCGGCCACGCCTACCCGTATGAGGGCAACTACTCCACCTACCTGGAGACCAAGGCCTCCCGGATCAAGGTCGAGGGCGCGAAAGACGCCAAGCGGCGCAAGCGGCTGGAAGACGAGCTGGAGTGGGTCCGCTCCAGCCCCCGGGCCCGCCAGTCCAAGAGCCGGGCCCGGCTGGAGCGCTACGAGGAGATGGCGGCCGAGGCGGACAAGCACCGCAAGCTCGACTTCGAGGATATCCAGATCCCGCCGGGCCCCCGGCTGGGCAACCAGGTGGTTGAGGTCACGGACCTGGCCAAGAGCTTCGGCGACCGGGTGCTGATCGACGGGCTGAGCTTCTCGCTGCCGCGCAACGGGCTGGTCGGTGTCATCGGCCCGAACGGGGTCGGCAAGACCACGCTGTTCAAGATGATCGTGGGCGATGAGAAGCCGGATTCGGGCCAGCTTCGGATCGGCGACACCGTCAAGATCGCCTACGTGGACCAGCTGAGATCGGGGATCGAGCCGGCCAAGAACGTCTGGGAGGCCATCTCCGGGGGAGAATCCACGATCCGGGTGGGCAACGTGGAGATCCCCAGCCGCGCCTATGTGGCCGCGTTCGGCTTTAAGGGTCCCGACCAGCAGAAGCCGGCCGGGATGATGTCCGGCGGCGAGCGGGGCCGGGTCAACCTGGCGCTCACCCTGCGCCAGGGCGGCAACCTGCTGCTGCTCGACGAGCCCGCTAACGACCTGGACGTTGAGACGCTCGGCTCGCTGGAGCGAGCGTTGCTGGAGTTCCCCGGCTGCGCCGTGATCACCAGCCACGACCGGTGGTTCCTGGACCGCATCGCCACGCACATCCTGGCCTGGGAAGGCGGCTCGAACTGGTTCTGGTTCGAGGGCAACTTCGAGTCCTACGAGAAGAACAAGATCGAGCGGCTCGGCGCCGAGGCGGCGCGGCCGCACGCGGTCACCTACCGCAAGCTGACCCGGGGCTGAGCAGTCCCGGGCTGGGCAGTCCGGGGCTGGGCAGTCCGGGGCTGGGCAGTCCCGGGCTGGGCAGTCCCGGGCTGGGCCACGCTACGACGGGCTCAGCCCCAGGTCCGGGCGGCCTGGCCCGGCGGGCGCGTTGACCAGGCTCTGCGCGGCCATCACCAGGTAGTCCCAGAGCTGGGCGTCGAGTGCGGGCTCCAGCCCGATCTGGTCGAGCGCGGCGCGCATGTGCCGCAGCCAGGCGTCACGCTCGGCCTCGCCGATCACGAAGTGCCGGTGCCGCATCCGCAGCCGGGGGTGCCCGCGCAGCTCGTTGTACGTGGCGGGGCCGCCCCAGTACTGGATCAGGAACAGCCGCAGGTGCTCCTCGGCGGGGCCCAGATCCTTGCTCGGGTAGACGGCGCGCAGCGCGGGGTCCCCGGCCACGCCCTCATAGAACAGGCGGGTCAGGCGGCGGAACGTCTCCTCGCCGCCGACCGCCTCGTAGAAGCTCAGTTCCTTGGTATCGTCCATCGCGTGCTCCAGGGTAGTGCCCTCGCCGGGGAGGGCGGGCGCGCCGCAGGCGTGTTCCGGCCGAGCCGGTGAGGGCGGGGTCCGGGGGCCGCCCCCCGGGTACTCAGTCCTTGGTCGGCGCAGGGGCGGGCTCGTGCACCTGGCCGCCGGCCTGGGCCGCGGCACCCGCGCCGATCGCCGTGGCCACGGGCTCCCCGTCCACCGCCGCGGACGCGAGCGCGTTCTTCAGCCGCTCCCGCAGTTCCCGGGCCACCTCCCACTGCCGCAGCGGCAGCGTCCGGGCCACCAGCCGCATCACGATGGCGTCGCTGGACACCGATTCCACCCCCCA
>JAOPYP010000586.1 GCA_025964635.1 Actinomycetes bacterium
GCTGCGCGGCCAGGCCGCCCAGCAGCCGGGCTTTGCCGCCCGGGCCGGCGCACATGTCCAGCCACCGGCGGTCGGGGCCGGTCAGCTCCGCCCGGGCGACCGCGATCGCGGCCAGCTGGCTCGCCTCGTCCTGGACGGCCGCACGCCGGGCGCTGACCGCCTCGATGGCGGCCGGGTCCCCGCCCGCCAGGTACGCGCCGTAGGGCGACCAGGCGGCGGGCTCGGCGCCGGAGGTGAGGAGCTCGGCGGGCTCAGCCAGGCCGGGCACCACGCACAGGGTGACCCGGGGCCGGGTCCCGTCCGCCGCCAGGGCGGCCTCGGTGCAGGCCAGGTCACCGGCGGTGTCCTCCCCCAGCGCCTCGGCTATCACCTGCACCATCCACGGCGGGTGGCTGTACCGGACGCCCAGGTGACCCAGCGGGTCGGTGGCGCGGCGCGGGGCCGCGACGCCCATCCAGGTCTCCAGGTCCCGGGTAGCGACCTTGCGGAGCACCGCGTTGACGAAACCCGCCGAGCGCTGGCCGGCCAGGTCACGGGCGAGGTCCACGGACGTCGCGACGGCCGCGTGCGGCTGCACCCGGGTGGCCAGCAGCTGGTGCGTCCCGAGCCGGAGCACCTGGCGCAGCGGGGGGTCCACGCGGTCGAGCTTCCGGTCACTGCACAGGCCGAGGATCGCGTCGTAGCTGCCCCGGCCGCGCAGCGTCCCGTAGGTCAGCTCGGTAGCCAGCGCCGCGTCGCGGCCCGCCAGCCCGCGCTCGGCGAGCATCGACGGCAGCAGCAGGTTGGCATAGGCGTCCCGCTGCTCGACGGCGATGAGCACGTCGTAGGCGACCCGGCGGACCGGGTCGGCGCGGCGTCCCCGGCCACCGCGCGGGCCGCCGCCCCCGGGAGCGCCACTGCGCGGAGTACCACTGCCGGGAGCACCACGGCGCGGAGCGCCACTGCGCGGAGCGCCGCCACGGGATGCCCCGCCCTTGGAAGCGCCGCCCTGGGGAGTGCCGCCCTGGGGAGTGCCGCCCTGCGGGGCGGTCCGCGGCCTGCGGATGGGTGCGGTCATGTCAGCCCAGCACCGCAGGGTCCTGGCGGAGCCCGCGGGCCCAGTCGGCCGCCCGCATCCGGCGTTTGCCTGGCGGCTGGACGTCACCCAGCCCGACCGGCGTGGTCCCGGTGCCGACGAGGACCCCGGAGCGCAAGACCCGGAGCTCACCGGGGGCAAGGGGACCGGCGGACGCCCCGTCGTCCGGGGCCGGCTCGACCGGCCACAGCTTCAGCCGGGCCTCCCCGAGCCTGGTCCAGGCCCCGGGGCTCGGGGTGGAGGCGCGGATCTGCCGGTCCACGGCGGTGGCCGGCTGATCCCAGCGCACCCGGGCGTCCTCGGCGGTGATCTTGGGGGCGAGAGTCACGCCCTCGTCGGGCTGGGGACGGGCCTCGAGCTGCCCGGACCCGATCCCGTCGAGGGTGGCCACGAGCAGCTCGGCACCGGAGACTGCCAGCCTCCCGAGCAGGTCCCCCGCGGTGTCACGGGGGCGGACTGGCTCGGTGACGACCCCGAAGACCGGGCCCGCATCGAGCTCCTTGACCAGCCGGAACGTGGTCGCGCCGGTGATGTCGTCCCCGTGCAGGATCGCGTGCTGCACCGGTGCCGCGCCCCGCCACGCGGGCAGCAGCGAGAAATGCAGGTTCACCCAGCCCTGGGCGGGGATGTCCAGCACGGACTGCGGGATAAGCGCGCCGTAGGCGGTGATCGGGACGATATCGGGGCTGAGCTGCCGCAGCCGGTCGACGAATTCCGGGTCCCGGGGCCGGGCGGGCTTCAGCACCTCGATACCGGCCTCCGCGGCCCGCCGCGCGACCGGGCTCGGCTCCAGGTGCAGCCCCCGCCCGGCGGGTGCGTCAGGACGGGTCACCACCGCGGCCACCTCATGCCCGGACTTCAGCAGGGCATCGAGCGCGGGCACGGCGGCCTGCGGGGTACCGGCGAACACCAACCGCATGGGCAACCTAGCGGGCCTGTCCGCCGGTCGCGTGCGGTGAGGCCCGGATCTCCGGCACGGGCTCGCCCCACCACTCAGCCTCCCGGATGGCCCGATTGGCCAGCTTGCGCTGCTGCGGGTCGAGCCGGTCGATGAACAGCACGCCGTCGAGGTGGTCGGTCTCGTGCTGCACGCAGCGGGCCAGCTGGCCGGTGCCCTCGACGGTGACCGGCTCGCCGTACATGTTGAAGCCCTTCGCGACCGCGCCGAACGCGCGCTCGGTCGGGAAGGCGAGACCAGGAAACGACAGGCAGCCCTCGTCGTCGGTCTCCGTGTCGGCCGTCAGGTCGAGCGAGGGGTTGATCAGGTGCCCGAGCTCGTCGTCCACGAAGTAGGTGAAGACCCGCAGGCCCACCCCGATCTGCGGCGCGGCCAGCCCGAGGCCCGGCGCCTCCAGCATCGTGTCGGTGAGGTCACTGACCAGCTTGCGCAGCTCGGCGTCGAAATCGCGGACCGGCTCGGCCGGGGTGCGCAGTACCGGGTCGCCGAAGATGCGGATCGGCTTGACGCTGATGACGCACCGTCCTTCCGTCTGGGCGCTCACCCGGGACCGGTCACCGGGAGCGTGAACCACCCAAGTCTATGAACTGCCGGGGCCCTAACTGGCCGAGACCGAGCGGGCCTTGAACGCGGCCTTCCGCGCAGCCCGGGACACCCCGGGATCAGGGTGGTGATCACTCAGCGCGGTCAGCAGATCCGTCACCCCGGGATGGCGGACCCGCCATAGGCCGGCCACCAGCTCCGCCTGCGCGTCCGGGGGCACGTCGGGCAGCAGCTCGGCCACGACGTCCTTCGGGTCCGCCTCCTCCAGCAGCCCGGCGCCCAGGTCGACCAGCAGCCAGGCCCGGTCTTCCCGGTCCAGCTCGGCGTCCTCGCCGTGCTCGTGCAGCCAGACCGCCGCGTGGGCCCGCAGCACCGGATCGGCCAGGGCTTCCCGGACCGTGCCCACCGCGTCCGCGCCGATCCGGTCGAGCACGGCGAATCCCGCGCCGCGCAGGCCGGGTGAGCCCTGGCTGGCCGCGCTGATCAGCTCCACCGCCGCCTGCCGCGGAGTTCGTCCCGCGAGCCAGCTGGCGATCTCCGCTTCGCCGTCCTCCACGTCGCAGTTGGCCAGCGTGCCGAGCAGCGCGGTGGCGTCAGTGCGCGCGCGGCCGCCGGTGACCGGGACGTGCCACCCTTGCGCGCGCAGCCGCCGGTGCACGCCCCACACGCCGAGCGGCGCCAGGGTGACGGTCAGGGCGCCGCCGTCCTCGTCCACGCCGGGCTCGTCCGCACCCAGCTCGACCACGCCGAGGTCGGCGAGCATCTCCAGGGCGACGGACAGGGCCGCTCCCTCGTCCTGCAGCCGACCGGGGTCCGCGGCCTGCTCACCCGCAGGGCCTGGCTCGCCGCCGTGCGCGCCCCGGCGGCGGGTGTCGGCCGCGGCCAGATACGCGTCGAACAGGGCGTCCATCCGCACGGGGCCGCCCACGGTGTAGAGGGCGGTCGCCATCCCGTCCAGGTCCTCGGCCTCGAGCATGACGGTGAGCGCCGCATCCCAGGCGGCCAGGACGTCGTCCGCGGTGCCGGCCGCGAGCATGTCGAGCCGGTCCCCGGCCTCCGCGCGGGTGCCGGTGAGCAGCAGCATCCGGGTGGCGACCGCGACCCGCCACGCCGCGTCGAACTCGGCCGGGATCAGTTCCAGGTGGGTGGCGCCCGCCAGGGCGTCCGCGCGGCGCAGCCGCCCGGCCTTGGTCAGCGCCCGGCCCGGCCCGATCCACCGGGCCACGTCCCGGGCCGCCCGCAGCAGCGGGGCGACGCGGGCCGCGGCCGCCAGCTCCTCACGGGGCGCCAGGCGCACCGTGGGGAGCCGGGGCGGACCGCCGGTATCCGTCCCGCGCTGCGCGTTCCCGTTCGCGTCGCCGCGCGGACCCGGCGTGGTCCGCGACGGCTGGTTCCGTCGTGAGGTGGCCACCCCAGCACCCTACGGCCTCCCCGGGGGAACTCAGATCAGCTCGGCCGGGTCGAGCTGCACCCGGACAGCTCCCGGGGCCTTGCGGGCGCTCCGCCCGGCCTGCGCCCGGTGCAGCGCGCCGGCCAGCATCAGCCCCTCTGACCTGGGCACACGCACCAGCATGCGAACGCTGTCCGGCGGCTCGTCGACCGGCCCGAGCAGTTCGGCGCCGGGTGGCAGCTCCGTGTCCGCCACGAGCGCCCCGACCGCGTCCTGGGGCCCGCTGAGGGACGCTATCCGCACCGTGGGCGGGAAATGGAGCTCCGCGCGCTCGGCGAGTTCCCGCTCGGAGTGGGTGACCGGGTCCCAGCGGATCAGGGCCTGCACCGCGGGAATGGCGGAGTCGGCCACCACGACCACCCGGCCGCCCGCCGGTCCGGCACGGACCAGCGCCGCGGCGTTCATCCAGCGGCGCAGCGTCTCCTCGGTGGCCCGCAGGCTGGGCCGGCCGAGGAGCATCCAGCCATCCAGCAGCAACGCGGCCGCGTAGCCGCCGCCGGCCCGGGGCTCGGCTCCGGGGGTGGCCACCACCAGGGCCGGGGTGCCGGGCACGGTGGGGATCATCGCCGCCCCGCCGGAGGTGATCAGCGGGACTCCGGGGAAGGCCCGGCCGAGTTCCTCCGCGGTGCGCCCGGCCCCGGTCACCAGGGCGCGGACGGCGGAATGCCCGCAGCGCGAGCACCGCCATCGCTCGTCTGCCACCCCGCACCATCCGCAACGGGGCGGCGCGCCGACGCCGGCCAGGGCGAGCGGGCCTCCGCAAGCCGTGCACCTGGCCCTCTCCCGGCACCGGGCGCACCCCAGGGCTGCGACATAGCCGCGGCGTGGCACCTGGACCAGGACGGGGCCGGTGTCCAGCCCTTCACGGGCGGTGCGCAGGACCAGGCTGGGCAGCCGGGCGGTCTGGGCCGCCTCGTCCCGGGCGAGCTCGGCGTCACCGCCGGCGGCGCGGACCGCGGCGGCGTGGTCGCGGATCACGGGCCGGTCCGCGACGATCGGCCGCGCCCAGCCGCTGGCCACCAGGCTGGTGGACTCGGCGGTCCGGGCGAAGCCCCCGATCAGGACGGCCGCGCCGGTGCGGTGCGCCCGGAGCGCGAGCACCTCGCGGGCGTGCGGGTAGGGCGCGCGCGGCTCGGCATGCAGGTCGTCGCCGTCATCCCAGAGGACGACCAGTCCCAGCTCGCTGACCGGAGCGAACATCGCGGCGCGGGTGCCCGCCACCACCCGCTGCGCGCCCCGCCGGACCGCCAGCCAGCGCCGGTAGCGTTCGGCGGGGCCGAGGTCCGCGGCCAGGGTGACGTGCCGGCCGGGCCCGAGCTGTGCGGTGAGCGCGGCGTCCAGCAGGCCGAGGTCACGGGCGTCGGGGACCACAGCCAGGGCGCCCCGCCCGGTGGCCGCCACGGTGGCCACCGCCCGGGCGATCTCCTCCGGCCAGTGCGGGCCGGGCAGTGCCGACCACACGGCCCGCGGCCCGCGGCGGCCGGTCAGGGCGCCGAGGTATCCGGGGCCGTCCGGGTAGCGGGTCCACGGGCCGGGCCCGGGCGGCCCGGCCGGGGGCCCGCCGGGAACGGGGACCGGGTCAGCCGATTCGGTGCGGGCGTGCCGGGGGGGGATGGCCAGGCGCAGCACGTCGGCCAGGGTGCCCGCCCAGCGGGCCGCGACCTCGCGGGCCAGGGCCATGATCTCCGGGCTCAGCACAGGCTCGGGTGACACCACCCGCTCCAGGCGGGCCAGCCGCCCCTGATGATCGCTCACCGCCGCCCGGTCGAGCAGATAGCCGTCCACCAGCTGGCCCGCGAAACGGACCCGCACCCGGCAGCCCGGGACGGCCTGATCCGACAGCCGCTCGGGGATCAGGTAGTCGAACGGCCGGTCCAGGTGGGCCAGCGGGATGTCCACGGCAACCCGGGCGACCGGCAGGACCGTGGCAGCCGGCCCCGGATCCCGGCTGGCCTTCCGCCGCGCCGGCCGGGCGGCCGCCTGCTGACTCACTGCCCCTGCCACGGTCCTGTCCTACCAGAGGCTGGTGACACACTGCGCCCGGGCGCCGCGAAGGCCAGCTCAGAGGCGCACGGCTACAGACGCACGGTCCCGCAGGCGGCGTCGGCGCGGCGGGTCTCGCGGTTGAGGGACAGCAGCACCTCGCGCGGGACGTCGCGGCCGGCCTGGACATCGGCGCGCATGGTGCGCAGGGCACCGGACAGCGCGGTCAGCGACCGGGTGGCCGCCGTGCTCCGGCTGTCGGTCGTGGCCCTGCCGGTCGTGGCGATGGCGGCGGCCAGGTCCCGGGCCAGCTGGGCCCGGCTGCGGCCATCGCCGACGTCGTCGGCCACCCGGTTGTAGGCCGTGAGCGCGGTGTTCTTGTACGCCACGCAGCCGGGGTCGGCGGCCTGGATGACGTGCGGTACCAGGTAGCCCGCGGCCCCCGCCCAGGCGAGCGTGAGCGCGGCCGCGACCCAGCAGCGGACCAGGCCCCGGGCGCCCTGGCGGGCCCGGCGGAAACCGAGGCCGGCCAGCAGCAGGCCGGCCGGGATGGTGATGAGTGCGCCGCCGAGGATGCCGCACACCAGCGCGGCCGTGGCGGGCCAGTTGGCAGCGCGGCCCGGAGCAGGCCCGGAGGGCGCGGCC
>JAOPYP010000593.1 GCA_025964635.1 Actinomycetes bacterium
GGCCGCGGCGGCGGGCCTGGGCGGGCCTGGAGTGAGCGGCCCGGTCCCCGGCGCACCGTCCAGCGGGCCGGGCGCAGGCCGGCGCGGCACCCTGGGCGCCTCCCGCCGCTCCGCACGGCAAGAAAACGAGGACCTCAATGCCGGCGCTCCGGGCGAGCTGGCGATGGACGCCGGGCCGGACGTGCCGTCGGGATCCGGGGCTGACCAAGCCGGGTGGCCCGGGGCGGACGCCGCGGCGGGGTTCGGGGCTGGTGCGGCTGGGCTGGCCGGGGTCCCGCCCCTGGGCCGGCCGGGCTCGCCGGCCGGTGCGGGCTTCTGGGAGCAGGACGACAGCCCGACCGTGATGGGGACCCGGGAGAGCGCGTTCTGGGACCAGGCGGACAGGCCGTCCGCGGTGCCGCCGTCCGTGGTGCCGCCGTCCGCGGCGCCGGCGGGTGCCGGGCCATCGCGTGCCGGGACATCGGGTGCGGGCGGAGCAGGTGGGGGAGCAGCAGGCGCGTCGCTGAGCGGTGCGGGTCGGGCGGACCCGGGACTGGCGGGGGCGGCTCCAGGCGGTGGGAGGCTGGCGGGTGCCGGACCGGCTGGCGACCACGACCACGACGACGCGCCAGCCCCCGATCGCGGTGGGCGCAAGCGCTGGCGGCGGGGGCGGAAGGCCGCGGACCAGAAAGGGCCGGACCAGAACGGCGCGGAGCTGAACGCGGCGGACCAGAACGGGCCGGGCGAGGACGGCGCGGGGCACGACACCCCGAAGCGGAAGGCGCGGAAGCGGGGCGCAGGGAAGCGCGAGGCCACTGAGCAGGAGGCTGCGGACGGGTACCCGGTCGGCCAGTACGCCGGATCGGGGTACCCGGGGCCGGCGGGCACCGGCCCGCGACGTCGTGCGGCGGGGGGAGCCAGCGGCCCCTACCCCAGTCCCTCGTACGGCAGCGGCGAATATCCCAGCGGCGACTCTTCCGGGGCCGGCCGGGGCAGCGGCCGCGGTTACGGAGGCCCCGGGAGCGCTGACCAGAGCCGTGCCGACCAGAGTCGTGCCGACTATGGCCGTGCCGATTCCAGCGACGCCGGTTACGGCCGCGCGGGAGGCAGTGCCGGGTTCAGCAGCGCCGACTACGGCGGTGCCGACAACGGCGGTGCTGGCTATGGCGGTGCCGGGGACGGCGCCCGCTACAGCGGCCACACCAGCAGTGGTTACGACGGTGGCGGGGACAGCGAGCCGGGCTACGGCGGCGCTGGTTACGGTGAGGCCGCGCGCGGCGGCTCCGGCCACCGCGGTACCGGCCCCAACCGGCCTGGCTACAGCAGTGGCGGCTACAGCAGTGGCGGCTACAGCAGTGGCGGCAACAGCACTGGTGGCCCCAGCCGGGCTGGCGACGCCAGCGATGGCTACGGCCCGGCTGGCTACGGCGGGACGGACGATGACGGCGGGGCTGGCTACGGAAGCGGAGAGTATCCGCAGGCCGGCCGAGGCGGTGGCCGGCGGGTGAGCCGCGGGCGGCTGCCTGGTGACGACGACGCCATGCCCCCGCCAAGGCGGGGAGCGCCGTCCGGGGAGTATCCGGCCGGGGCGGGCTTCCCGGCGGCCGGGTCCCGCCCGGGTGAGGCGGCCTACCCGGACGCGCCTGGCTACCCGGACGCGCCTGGCTACCCGGACTCCGCCGGCACCGGGGCGTACCCGGGGGACTCGTCCCGGTCCGATGCGGGCGGGGCCGGCTCGGCCTGGTCCAGCCCGGGCCGCTCCGTCTGGGAGCCGGAACCCGGCCGCGGGAGCAACCCAGCCGCCCGATATCCCCGCGCCGACCACCCCGGCGCCGGGTACCCGGGCGCGGAGTACCCAGGCGCGGAGTACCCGGGCGCGGAGTACCCGGGCACCGGGTATTCCGGTACCGAGTACCCGGGTCCCGAGTATCCCGCCGCCGGCGGCTCCGCTGCGGAACGTGCCGCCGGGCATCCAGGCGCCGAGCACGTGAGCGGTGAGTATCCCGGCAGCCCGTACCCGGATCACGACGAGCCGGCCCCCGGGGGATACTCCGGCACGGAATACCCCGGTCCCGACTACCCCGATCCCGAGGACTACTCCTCCAGGCGCGCGCACGCGGCCTGGGGCCGTGAGCCCGCCGAGGAGCCAGGGGAGGGTGACTGGTGAGGAACCTGCGCGGGAGCCGGGTTCTGTCCGCGGCCGTGGTGGTCGTCCTGCTGGGCGGCCTGTACGCGCTGGGCGGCCTGCGGCACCCCATTTCGCTCAGCGCGGGGGCAGCGCCGCGGCCGCGGCACTCGGTCCCGGTGACGTCCGTGGTCCGGGCCTGCCCCGCGCCGGGTGCCCAGTTCAGCCGGGGCGGCGGCCTCGCCGTGATGGCCGCGCCGGCCAGTCTGGGCAGCGCGGGTACGGCCACCCAGAGCCCGGGCCGCGGCTCGTCTTCCGCGGGGCAGGGGGGAGCGGTGGTGACCCGGCTGGCGGGCCTGGGAAGCACCACGCCCGGCCCGGCGGTGGTCAGCATCACCAAGGCCGGAACGCCGCGGCTCGCCACGGTGAGCCTCGACCGGACCGGCCGGGCCCAGGCCGCGCCCAAGGGGAAGCCCAGCGCCACCACGGTCGTGTCCACGGCGGTCCGGGGCGGGGTCGTGGTCCAGGCCAGCGGATCGCTGGCCCAGGGCCTGGAAGTCGAGCAGACCAGCGGGGCGAACCTGCCCACCGCAGCCTGCAGCAGTCCCGGCACCGACTTCTGGTTCGTCGGACCGGGGCAGCGCACGGCCGGGCGCATCCAGGTTTACCTGATGAACCCCGGCAGCCAGCCAGCCGACGCGAACGTGGACATGTTCACCGACGCCGGACCGCTGCAGCAGACCACCGATAACGGGATCAGCGTGCCGCCGCACGGGATGATCGTCCAGTCCCTGGCCCCGGTCCTGCGCAACTCCCGGTCGGTCACCCTGCACGTGCGGACCAGCGTGGGTCAGGTGGCCGCCGCGGTCCAGGAAAGCACCGGGACGGGTGAGGGGGCGTGGCTGCCGCGCGCCCAGGCTCCCGCCACCCACCTGGTGATCCCGGGCCTGCCCGCCGCGGCGGGCAGCCGTCAGCTCTACCTGGCCGTCCCCGGCGTGAAGGACGCCAACGTCAAGGTCTCCGCGGTCACTTCCCGGGGCACCTACCAGCCCACCGGGGCGGGCGGCATCGATATCCCCGGCGGGTCCGCCGCCGAGGTCTCGCTGGCGTCGCTGGCCGGGATCCCGGCCGCGATCAAGCTGACCGCCAGTACCCCGATCACCGCGACTGTCATGATTCCCGGCGGCACCAACGGCTCGCCCGGCTCCTTCACCGCGGCCGCGCCCGCGCTGGAGGAACAGGGCGTGGTCGCAGACAACGTGACCGGACCGGGCCGGGTGTCCGCCCTGGTCCTCTCCGCGCCGCACGCCACGGCCCGGGTGAGCGTGACCCAGATCTCGTCAGCGGGCTCAGCGAGGCGCACCCAGACCGTACAGGTCAAGTCCGGGAAGAGCCTCGTGGTGGCGCTCAAGGCGGTGCCGGGGGCACCCCGCGGGGCGCCGTTCGCGGTGGTGATCTCGCCGCTTCCGGGCTCCGGCCCGGTGTACGCGGGCCGCGTGATCAGCGCCAGCGGCGCGGGGGGCACGCTCCAGGCCATGCTCCCGGTGGCCAGCGCGCTGACCACGGTGCCACTGCCCCCGGTCCGCAGCGCCGCCATCGCCCCCGCGCCGTGAGCCCCCGTGCCGTGAGTTCCCGTCCGTGAGCCCCTGTCCGTGAGCTCCCGTCCGTGAGCCCGGGTGCTACGAGCCCGGGTGCCGTGAGCTCCGCCCGAGCGGGGTCAGTCCTCGTCGCCGAAGCCGGGGTCCACGTCCTCCGGGTCGACGCCGAGAAGCTTGGCGAACTCCTCCACCACCACCTCGAAGACCAGTTCGCCCAGTTCTTCCTCACTATCGGCCCGCGCCGCCAGCGGCCGGCGGTACACCACGATCCGCGGCGGCCGGGCCACCGCGCCGTCCCCCGCGCCTGCGGAGCCCGGGCCCGGCGAACCGGGGTCCAGCCGGGCCAGGGACACGCTCTCCGGCCCCAGGCCGGGCGGGTCCGGCGGCGGGATCTCCTCGACCGCGAACTCCACCCCGGACAGCTGGGCCTCCCAGCGGGTCTCCAGCCGGGCCACTGCCTCCAGGATCAGCTCGTCGAAACGCTGCGACCGGCTGCGGTGCAGGGGTACCCCGGGCGGGGCCAGCACGCCGCGCAGCCCGCGCCCATGCCGGTCCCGCCGCCTGATCCGGGCCTTGCTCCCCGGTGCCCCGTTCCCGGAAGCCTGGTTCGCGGAAGCCCCGTGCCTGGAAGCCGTGTTCTCGGCGGTCCTGTTTTCGGGAGGCCTGTTTTCGGGGGGTCTGTTCTCCGGGGGCCTGTTCCCGGGGGCGCTGTGCTCAGTGCCGTCCCCCTCACCGGTGCCCACAGTTGCCGAGGGTATCCCGGGTGGTGGCATGGTGCCCGGCGGCCGGGCCGGGCGGCCGCCGCCGGGCTGCGCCGGCCGGGGCAGCGGGGCGCGGAGCGAGACACGATCGTGCAGTGTGCCCCGGGTGGTGGCGTTACCGCCCGCGGATGGGTACGGTCAGCCGTTGTGAGCGATGCACGTGACCCCTCTCCCCTCCGGTCGCGCTGGCACGCCACGAACGGGGCCGGCCCGGCCGGCGGGACGTCATGGTGACCGCCCGCCGCTGCTCCCGGCCCGCCTGCAAGCACCCCGCGGTCTACACGCTGACGTACGTGTACCGGGACTCCACCGCGGTCCTGGGCCCGCTGGCCGCCTACGTCGAACCGCACTGCTACGACCTGTGCTCGGCGCACGCCGACCGGCTGACCGCGCCGCGCGGCTGGGACGTGGTCCGGCTCCCGGTCGAGTCCGCGCCGCCGGAGGCCGACGACCTCGAAGCGCTGGCCAACGCGGTGCGTGAGGCCGCCCTCCCGCCGCCCGGTGAGCCGGTCGGCCAGGGCGTCGAGGTGGGCAGGCGGGGCCACCTCCGGGTGCTGCGCTCCTCACCCGACGCGCCGGACCGGCTGAGGTAGCCAGCGCCCCTCCTGCCGCCCGGCGGGCCGGTAGGCTCGGTGTCCGTGCTCCCGGCGGCCAGCCGGCCGCTGGCCGCA
>JAOPYP010000604.1 GCA_025964635.1 Actinomycetes bacterium
CGCCGCGGCGGACGGCAGCGCCGCGTCGATGCCCGGGCTGGGGAGATCCAGGCGGCGCTGCGCGCCCCGCAGATGGCGGCCGCCCCGGTCATCGCGGCCGCGATGGGCGCCACGGTCAGCGCCTCGGCCGCGGTCATCGCCGAGATGACCGCCCAGATCGCCGTGCCCGGGCGGCAGCTGGCGGCGGATTTTGAGCAGCACCCGGACGCCGCGGTGGTCCGTTCCCTGCCAGGACCAGGGACCGTCCTCGGCGCCCGGGTGCCCGGCGAGTTCGGCGATGCGCCGGACCGGTATGCCACCGCCAAGTGTCGCAAGAACTACGGCGGGACGTCACCGATCACCCGGGCCTCCGGCACCAGGCGCGTCGTGCTGGCCCGCTACGTCCGCAACCAGCGTCTCGCCGACGCGATCTACCTGTGGGCTTTTGCCGCCCTCACCGCCAGCCCCGGTGCCCGCGCTTACTACGACACCCGGCGTGCGGCCGGCGACACCCACCACGCCGCGCTCCGCGCCCTGGGCAACCGCCTCGTCGGCATCCTGCACGGCTGCCTCGCCAGCCACACGGCCTACAGCGAAACCACCGCCTGGGCCCACCGCACAGACACCAGCCTCACCCAGGCCGCTTGACACTTGCAGCCGTGGGATGTCTAACCCGCTGGCGTGGCGCGATGACCGGGCACGCCGCGGACGGCCGCGCCCCCGACTGCCACGCCGCGCACCGGCCGTGCAGCCAGCCGTGCACCGCCGTGCACGTGGGGCGCGCTACTCCTGGTAGGAGAAACGCTCCTCATGCCAGGGGTCCGCGGAGTTGTGATAGCCGCGCTCCTCCCAGAAACCGCGCCGGTTCTCGGTGAGGTACTCCACCGCGCGTACCCACTTCACGCTCTTCCAGCCGTACAGGTGCGGCACGACGAGCCGGATCGGGTAACCGTGCTCCGGGGTCAGCGGGACCCCGGCCACCGCGGTCGCGAACAGCGTGGTGCCGGCGGCGAAATCACCGATGCCGATGTTCGCGCTGTACCCGTACTCGGCCCACACCATCACGTGGGTGACCGCGCCGTCCGGGGGCGCCGCGGACAGGATCTCCGCTGCGGCGATGCCCTCCCACGCGATGGCCGGGATCGTGCACTTGGTCACGCAGTGCAGGTCGGCGGTGACGGCGCAGCGCGGCAGCCGGGTGATCCCGGCCCAGTCCCAGTGGTGCTCCACGCCGGACTCGGTAGTGCCCATCACCGTGAAGGTCCAGGTGTCGGGGCGGAACCTGGGCACCCGGCCATAGTGCTGGGCGGGCCAGTCCGGGCGCACCACCTGGCCGGGCGGCAGATCCTGCTCCACCCGGACCCGGCCGCCGGCCAGTCCTCCCGGACGTCCCGCGCCGGCCGCCCCCACCGGGCCGTCCCGTCCGCCGGCCTGCCCGGCCTGGCCGGCGAGCACCTGGCTCACGACCGATTGCCCCGGGACCTGCTGGCCCGGTGCTGGCGGCCACGGGGCCTGGTGGCCCAGCGGTGACCGGCCGCCGTCCGGCTGACGCATGCTTGCCCTCCCGGCTGCTCCGCGGCTTCTACCATCGCACGCGGCCCAATTCCCGGTCCCCGCCACCCCCGTCCTCCGTGGATGCGCTAAGCTACCGATCATGCGTCAGCAGTTTTGGTTCTGGTATGGCTACCGGCCCGGCAATCGGACGGTCGCCCGCCAGACTCTGCGCTGACGCGAGCGAACCTCCAAAGAAGCCCCGGGCTGCGGCCCGGGGCTTTTTGCATGAACGCCACCCCGGCCCGCACCGGCACCAACAGCAGCCGCCGCAACCGCAGCGGCACCGAGAGAAGAGGACCCAATGGTTGTGGTCATGGCCCCCGAGGCCACGCAGGCGGACGTGGACGGAATCGTCGATGTGGTGCGCGATGCGGGCGGTGAGGCGTTCGTGACCCGTGGCGTCTCGCGGACCATCGTGGGCCTGGTCGGTGACGTGGATCAGTTCGGCTCGCTCAACCTGAGAAGCAGGCCGGGGGTGCTCGACGTGGTCCGCATCTCGGTGCCCTACAAGCTGGTCAGCCGGGAGCATCACCCGAACCGCTCGGTCGTCCAGGTCGGCGGCGTGCCCATCGGCCCGGACACCATGACCGTGATCGCGGGGCCGTGCGCGGTGGAGACCCCGGAGCAGACCCTGATCGCGGCCCGGATGGCCAAGGCAGCGGGCGCGGCGCTGCTGCGCGGGGGCGCGTTCAAGCCGCGGACCTCGCCGTACGCGTACCAGGGGCTGGGCGAGGCGGGCCTGAAGATCCTGGCCGACGTGCGCGAGGAGACCGGCCTCCCGGTGGTGACCGAGGTCATCGACCCGCGCAGCGTGGACCTGGTCTCCTCCTACGCCGACATGCTCCAGGTGGGCACCAGGAACATGCAGAACTTCGCGCTGCTCCAGGCGGTCGGCGAGGCCCGCAAGCCGGTGCTGCTCAAGCGGGGCTTCAGCGCCACCATCGAGGAGTGGCTGATGGCGGCCGAGTACATCGCCCAGCGCGGCAACCTCGACATCGTGCTGTGCGAGCGGGGCATCCGCACGTTCGAGACCGCGACCCGCAACACGCTGGACATCAGCGCGGTCCCGGTGGCGCAGCGGCTCAGCCACCTGCCGGTCATCGTCGACCCGTCGCACTCCGGCGGCCGCCGCGACCTGGTGCTGCCGCTGACCCGGGCGGCCATCGCGGTGGGCGCGGACGGCATCATCGTGGACGTGCACCCGGAGCCGGAGATGGCCCTGTGTGACGGCGACCAGGCCCTGCTCGACTCCGACATCCGCGAGCTGGCCAGCGTGGCCGCGCACCTGCCACCGCTGATGGGCCGGACGCTGACCCCGCCGCGGGACGTCAGCCCCCGGGATACCAGCGCCGCGCCCGCACCCGTCGGGTAGCCCGGCACCTGCGGCCCGGCCCGCCCGTCCGCTACTCAGCGGTGGTCGGGCCGGTACTCCTGCGCGATCGCGGCCAGCTCCTCCGCGAGGCCCCCGGCATTCAGCCGGGACTCGATCCGGTGCAGGTCGTCGACCCGGGCCCGGGTCTCGACCTGGCGCGGGGTCAGCAGCGTGCAGCAATCCTGGTCGGGCAGCTCGGACAGGGCCAGCGTCCCGATCCGGCGCGCCTCGCCGATGATCTCGATCTTGTCGTGGCCGATCAGCGGGCGCAGCACCGGCAGCGACACGGCGTCGTCCAGCGCGGTGAGGTTGGCGAGGGTCTGGCTGCTGACCTGCCCGAGTGAGTCGCCGGTGACCAGGGCGGCCGCGCCGAGGCGGCGGGCCAGCACCTCCCCGGTCTTGAGCATCAGCCGGCGCTGGGCCACGATCTGGAGCCGGCTCGCGCCGGAGGACGCCAGCCGCCGCTGGGCCTGGCCGAACGCGACCACGTACATCCGCGAGTCGCACTGGAAGCGGTCCAGCTGGTACATCAGCCCGTACGCCTTGTACACGGACTCGGGGCCGGTCAGCGGCATCCCGGAGAAGTGCAGGAAGTCGCAGCGCAGCCCGCGGCGCATCATCCGGTGCGCGGCGACCGGGGAGTCGATCCCACCGGACATGAGCACGAGCGCCCGGCCGCTCATCCCGACCGGCAGGCCGCCCTGGCCCGGCGCGCCGTCGGTGTAGACGAACACCTCGCGCTGGTCCACCTCGACGGCGATGGTCAGGTCGGGGCGGGACAGGTTGACCGGGTGGCCGTAAGCCCGCTGGACCCGGCGGCCGATCTCCCGGGCCAGCTCGGCCGAAGTCAGCGGGAAGCGCTTGTCGCGGCGCCGGGCCCGGACCGCGAACGACCCGGTCCGCCCGGCCGCCAGCGCGACCGCGGCGCGGATCGCCGCCTCCGGGTCCTTGGCCACCCGGGCGGCCCGGCAGACCCGGGCGATGCCCATCACCGAGCTGACCCGCTCGGCCACCCGGTCCATGGCCGCCTCCGCGGCCGGCCCGGTCGCGGGCCCGTGCTGGCTGGGCCCGTGCTGGCTGGGCCCGTGCTCGTCAGCCAGGCGGAGCACCATGACGCCGTTGCGGTTCCAGAGGCGCACGCCGATACCGAGATCACGGACGGCGCGGCGGATGTTCTGCTGCAGGATGCGCTCGAAGTGGTGCCGGTTGCCGCCCTTGAGCACGATCTCGCCCACCTTGAGCAGCACGCACGGCTCGCTGAGGGGAGCGTGGCCTGGCTCGCTCACGGTGGCGGCGCCGGGCCCGGGCGCGGTTACGGCGGCGGGATCGGGCGTGACGGCGGTGCCGGGCTCCTGGCTAGGGCCCGGGACGCGGGGAGTGACGCGGGTGCTGGTCGTGGCCGGAGCCGGTTGCCCGGCCACGGGTAGTGCAGCCATGACCCCAGTTTGCCAGCATTCGCGCCCCGCGCAGCGCAGCGTCGCAAGCCCCGTCGGCGGGATGATAAGTCAGAGGGAAACTAGGAGGATCGCTATCTCCCCTACTGGAAGAGCAGCGGGACCTGCCATCACGGCCCGGTGGTGAGTGCCTGAGCCCGGGGCTCATCCGGTGGGGACGGGAGCACAGTACCGCCGCTGCGCCAGTACAGGCCGTCGGAGCGGGACAGGAACTCCTCGTCGACGAGATAGCGGCGCAGCGCCGCATAGTCGGCGTGCAGGGCACCGAGAAACAAGCTGACCCGGCGCTCTGGGTAGCGCACGCCCGGCTCGAAGGCCTGCGCGATCTTGTCCAGCAGCAGATGCCGCCGCGCCTGCCGGCCCGGCAGGGTCTCGATCCTGCCGTGGCCGGTGAACGCCCGCAGCCGGGGGTCGCGGGCCACCGCCTCGATGACAGCGGCCGGGTCAAGCTCGGGCATGTCTCCATCATGATCTGCCCGGCCCCCCGCCGTAAGTACCTTTCGCTGAAATCAGCGACAAGCGCCGATCCGGCGTTCGGCGCGGCTTGGATCTCTGGCTTTGCAGCGTCCGACCCGGGCAAACGTTGCCTGCCACGACGCGAGGAGTGGACCAGTAGCGGCGGCGTGACAGCTCCGCGCCACGAGTTAAATGTACAGGTCGATACTCGCCAGAGTGTACACTTGGGTCCATGGATGTCGCGATCACGGAATTGCGGGCTAATCTCAGCGTCTGGCTTGATAGAGCGCGTAGCGGTCACGAGATCGTCATCACAGACCGGGGGGTGCCAGTCGCCAGGCTGCTCGGCCTGGCCACCACGGCAACACTGGAGCGGCTGACGGCCGAGGGGGCGATCAGCCGACCCAGATCCGCGCAGCGACCGACCGCCACCGGGAGCTCCCGGCCGCACCCACGTCGGCCCCTGTCGGACATCGTGAGCGAAGATCGGCGCTGACCAGTGCCCCTGGTCTATTTCGATTCCAGTGCCTTCGTGAAGCTGCTCACCGAGGAGCCGGGGAGCGACCTCGCAGCCGAACTGTGGGACGGATGTGACGCTGCGGTGGCAAGCCGGCTGGCCTACCCCGAGGTCCGTGCGGCGCTGGCCGCCGCCGGCCGCAACCACGATCTCACCAAGCGGGAAACCGACGCCGCCGGGCAGATGTGGGACGAGTACTGGGCAGCGACCCGGCCTGTCGAGCTCACGGCGGCCGTGGAGCAGCACGCCGGCCAGCTAGCCTGGTCACACGCGCTTCGGGGCGCGGACGCCGTGCACCTCGCCAGCGCCCTGGCCATCGGCGACCCAGACCTGGTCATGGCGGTCTGGGATCGCCGCCTGCATACCGGAGCCCGCTCAGCCAGCCTCCGCGTCAGCCCCGCCGATCTCAAGTCGTGACAGAGGTGCCCCGGCCTGAACCGTGACGACCTGCACGGAACCTGACGTGGCTGGCTACGGGGAGGTACGGTGCGGGGATGACGGTCAAACTCGTGGTCCTGTACACCCAGCCCGATGATCCGGCCGCGTTCGAGGAGCACTACCTCGGCGTGCACATGCCGCTGGTGGCGGTGCTGCCGGGGTTGCAGCGCGCCGAGGCCGGGCGGCTCACCGCGGCCCTCGACGGCGGCGGGCAGACCTTCTACCGGCTGACCGAGCTGTACTTCGCCGACCAAGGGGCGATGAACACCGCGCTGAGTTCGCCCGAAGGCCAGGCCACCGCGGCGGACTTCCAGAAGATCGCCCCGACCGGGTCGCGGATGTTCGTCCAGCTGCTGGACGAGTAGCGGGGCGCCGGGCCAGCGGCGCGGGCCGCGGGCCGCGGGCCCGCCGATTCCCGGCGGGGGCTGTCGATCCGGGACGGCGCCGTTCGACTCACTGGTGAAAGTCAGCCACGCTGCGAACCAGGAGGATCCCATGCGCTACCTGTTCCTGCTGTACGGGCCGGATGAGGCGCTGCCCGGGCCGGAGACGCCCGAGGGGCAGACAATGATCGGCGAGTGGCGGACCGCCACCGAGGCCATGGCCAAGGCCGGCGTGCTCATCGACTGCGGGCCGCTGCAGCCACCGGCCGCGGCCACCACCGTCCGGGTGCGGGACGGCGAGACGCTGCTCACCGACGGGCCGGCCGCCGAGATCAAGGAGCAGTTCGGCGGCTACACACTGATCGAGTGCGCGGGCCTGGATGAGGCCCTGCGCTGGGCCGCCACCGTGCCGACCGCGTTCAACGGGTCGGTGGAGGTGCGGCCGGTAGTGCAGATCCCCGACCGGGGGGTGCCGGGCTGAGCCAGCCGTACGAGGAGGTCTTCCGGGCCCACTGGTGGGCGGCGGTCGCGACCGTCGCCCGCCGGGTGGGCGACCTCGAGATCGCCGAGGACGCGGTGCAGGACGCCTGCGCCGCGGCCCTGGTCCAGTGGCCCGCGGGCGGCATCCCGGACCATCCGCGGGCCTGGCTGATCGGCGTGGCCCGGCACAAGGCCAGCGACCGGCTGCGCCGGGAGAGCCGCCGCGCGGAGAAGGAAGCCGCCGCCATGCGGGACGGCGCGCTGGGCTGGCCC
>JAOPYP010000615.1 GCA_025964635.1 Actinomycetes bacterium
GGACACGCTTACCGAGCTCGAGGACCTGCTGGACGGATGGCCCGGCTCCCTGGTGCTGGTCAGCCACGACCGCTACTTCCTGGAGCGGGTCACGGACCACGTGGTCGCCCTGCTCGGGGACGGCAGCATGTCGTTCCTGGCCGGCGGCGTCGACGAGTACCTGCGCCGCCGCTCGGCGCCGGCCGGTGCCCATGGGGGTGCCCGGCCGGGTGGTGGCGCAGGTGGCGGCGCGGGGGGCGGAGGGGGTGTTGGCGGCGCGGGGGGCCGGCCTGGTGCTGGGGGTGCGGGTAGCCGGACGGCTGACGGTGGCGCCGTGACTTCCGGCGAGGTCACCGGCGCGGCCCAGCCCGGCGGGGCGGGGACTCAGCGGGCCGCGCGCAAGGAGATGCAGCGGCTGGAGCGCCAGATCGACCGGCTCACCAGCCGGGAAGGCGAGCTGGCTGCCACGCTGGCCGCGCACGCCACTGACTACGTCCGGCTGACCGAGCTCGGCGCCGAGCTGCGCGCGGTCCAGGACGAGAAGTCCCGCCTCGAAGAGCAGTGGCTCGAAGCCGCCGAGGACGCCTGAACCGACCCCGGCGGCGGGCCAGCAACAACGTGGAGCGTAGTGCCCCGCCGGCGGCGCACTACGCTCCACGTTGATGGGGGTCAGTGGCGGGCCCAGGAGCGGTAGGTGGCCAGGAAGGTCTCCGCGATGACGTGGTAGCCGGCCGCGTTGGCGTGCTCGTTCGGGCCCTGCGGCGGCGGTACGCATTCCCAGGTCAGCTGGCAGATCGTGGCCACGTTCCTGGGCAGCGTGCCGAGGCCGGGCAGCGTCACCTGGTCGGTGAAGTCCGTGGTGTCAAAGGCGGTGAACACGTCGGCCTGGTCCGCGCCGAACTGCTGGTAGACACCACCCAGGTAGCCGTTGTAGGTGTCCAGCAGGCCCACGCTGGCCTGGGCCAGGGACTGCCCGGCCGCCCCGGTGAGCCAGCTGGCCAGCTCAGGGTCGTAGTACCGCATGCCGATGATCGCCACCCGGCTGCCGCCCGCCTGGCGCAGCCCGGACATGATCGTGGTCAGGTTGGCGACCACCTGGGGCACCAGCGCCGTGAGGCACGCCTGAATCTGCGCGGGCTGCCCCAGGGCGATGCACGGGTTGAGGTCGTTGGCGCCGATGTCGATGGTGACCAGCCCGACCTCACCGCGGTGCTGGCGGAGGAACTCGGTGGCCGCGGTGAGCTGGGTGCCACCCTCGGGGTAGCTGCAGATCCCGCCGTTTACGAAGGTGACCGTGGTCTCCCCGGAACAGCCCAGCTTGACCAGCCGCAGGTCGTGGCCGCGCCGGTCCAGCATGGCGGCCAGCTGGTCGGGATAGCCCTGATCGGTGGGCACGTTGGTGCCCGTGGCGTCGGGCTGGATGCCCACCGAGAGCGAGTCACCGAGGGCCAGGTAGTAGCGCGGCCCGTGGTCCCAGCCGTGGTCCGCCGGGGCAGCTAAGGCCGGGGCGGCGGCGGTGCCGATGCTGAGCGCGACCGCGGAGACGAAGGCGGCGATGGTGGCGATGCGGCGCATGTGTCCTCCGGGTCACCGGGCAATTGCTGCTTTGTGAACGGGATGCTATGTCCGGTCGGCCCGTGTCCGTAAGAGGTAAAGAGCAGCCATTTGTCCCGGCCATTTTGATCCGGGCTGGGGAGAGCGGGGAGCCAGCCTCCCCGGGCGGGGGCCGGCTTTCAGCAGGGCTACGCGTCCAGCGGGGCGAGCAGGATCCGGAGCAGGTCGGCCAGGGTGCGGCGATCCGCCTCGCTGAGCCCGCTGAGCAGCGCGTGCTCGCTGCGCAGCAGGCCGGCCAGGGCCGAGTCGACCCGGTCCAGCCCGGCCGGGGTCAGCGTGACCAGCACTCCCCGGCGGTCCTGCGGGTCGGGCTCCCGGCGGACCAGGCCAGCCTCGGCTAGGCGGTCCACCCGGTTGGTCATCGTGCCGGAGGTGACCAGCGTGGCGCGGAGCAGTGCGCCGGGGGTCAGCTGATACGGGGCCCCCTGCCGGCGCAGGGCGGACAGCACGTCGAACTCCCAGATCTCCAGCCCATGGCCGGCGAAAGCCACCCGCCGGGCCCGGTCCAGGTGCCGGGCCAGCCGGGACACGCGGCTGAGCACCTGTAGCGGCTCCACGTCGAGGTCGGGCCGCTCGGAATGCCAGGCGGCCACGAGATCGTCGACCTCGTCGCGCGAGAGCGCGGCTGGGTGGGCTGGCCCCGCGGCTGGGTGGGCTGGGCCCGCGGGTCGCTCGTCCATGCGGGCAGCATATCTCTTGACATCAAGAGTGTGGCCCCGGTAGACAGGGGCGGTCAGGTATCTCGACGTCGAGACAAATGGGCGGGCGGTATGTGGGACCCGGGCGCTTACCTCCGGTTCGGCAGCGAACGGGCGCGGCCGTTCTTCGACTTGGTCAGCCGGATCCAGGCGGACGATCCGGGGTTCGTGGTCGACCTGGGCTGCGGTCCCGGCAACCTGACCGCCGCGCTGGCCGCGCGCTGGCCGGCCGCCCGCGTGCTGGGCGTGGACAGCTCGCCGGAGATGATCGAAGCCGCCCAGGCGGAAGTGCCGGCGGCCGAGTCGAGCCCGGGCCGGGTGGAAGCCCGCGAGGCGGGTCCCGGCCAGGTGGAAGCCCGCGAGGCGGGTCCCGGCTGGGTGGAAGCCCGCGGGGCGGGGACGGGCCGGGGTGACGCGCCGGGCGGCACCGCGGTGGCAGGCCAGGCCGGCGGGCTGGAGTTCCGGCTGGCCGACATCCGGACCTGGCAGCCGGAGCGGCCCGTGGACGTGATCACCTGTAACGCGGTGCTGCAGTGGGTCCCCGGGCACCAGGAGCTGCTGCCGGTGTGGGTGCGCTGGCTGGCCCCGGGCGGCTGGCTGGCCTTCCAGCTCCCCGGCAACTTCGACCAGCCGAGCCACACGATCCTGCGGGAGCTGGCCAGCACACCGCGATGGCGGCCGCTGCTCGAGGGCGCCTCCCTGAACCGGCAGGCTGGCGATCCCGTGGACTACCTGGCCCTGCTGGCCGGGGCGGGCTGCGAGGTGGACGCCTGGGAGACCACGTACCTGCACGTGCTGCACGGCGATGACGCGGTGGTCGACTGGTACCGGGGCAGCGGGCTGCGCCCGGTGCTGGCCACCCTGCCCCCGGCGCTGGCCGGCGAGTTCCTGGCTGGGTACCGGGACCGGATCCGGGCGGCCTACCCGGCGGCGCCGTACGGCACGGTGCTGCCGTTCCGGCGCGTGTTCGTGGTGGCCCGGGTCAAGGCCTGACCCTGGGAAGACCGGCTCAGGGCCGGACGTGCGGGAGGCCGGCCGGGCGGATCAGGACCGGGCGCGCTTGACGACCTCGCTGGAGATCTTCGGCTTGGTCTCCAGCTGTGACAATCCGTTCCAGGCCAGGTTGATGAGGTGGGCGGCGACCTCTTCCATCTTCGGCTTGCGGGCGTCCAGCCACCACTGCCCGGTCATGGCCACCATGCCCACCAGCATCTGCGCGTACATCGGCACCAGCTTCGGGTCATAACCGCGGGCCGCGAAGAAGTCGCTCAGGATGTACTCGACCTGGCTGGCGATATCGCTGATCAGGCTGCCGAAGGTGCCCGCGCCCGAGGCCGGGTGCGAGTCGCGGACCAGGATGCGGAAGCCGTCGGCGTCGTCCTCGATGTACTTGAGCAGGACGACCGCTGCGGCCTCGAACTTCTCCCGGGTGTGCTCGCCGCCCAGGATCCGGGTGGCCATGGCCAGCAACCGCTCGACCTCGCGGTCCACCACCACCGCGTAGAGGCCTTCCTTGCCGCCGAAGTGCTCGTACACCACCGGCTTGGACACGCCCGCCTGCGCCGCGATCTCCTCGATGGAGGTGCCTTCGAAGCCGCGCTCCGCGAACAGCCGCCGGCCGACGTCCAGCAGCTGCTCGCGGCGCTCTTTTCCGGTCATCCGCTTGCGCTGATTCGAGCCCGAGTCCGAGTTGGTCACCAGCCCATCATGACGCCATCACGCAGCCTTCCGGTCACCTGACCTCGGGGCCTGGCGATCGGTCATGGAGCCGAGCGATTTGCCCCGCACCCCGGTCAGCCGGGCGGACAGCCGCTCCCCATCCGGCCAGCGCACGTCGTAAGCCCAGCCGAGGTGCTCGGCCCAGGCGATGACCCGCGCGCTGAGGTCGATCTGGCCCTTGAGCGCGCCGTGGCGCGCGCAGGTCGGGTCGGAGTGGTGCAGGTTGTGCCAGGACTCGCCGAAGGAGGGGATGGCCAGCCAGGCGACGTTGCGGGACTTGTCCCGGACCTCGAAGTCCTCGTTACCGAACGTGTGACAGACCGAGTTGATCGACCAGGTCACGTGGTGCAGCAGGCAGATCCGGACCAGGCTGGCCCAGAAGAACGCGGTCAGCGCGCCGGCGATGGACATCGACCAGAGGCCGCCGATCAGGGCCGGGGCGAGCAGCGACACGGCGACCAGGCCGGGGAACCACCGCGAGATGCGGCTGACATCCTTGTCCGCCAGGAGGTCCGGGCAGAACTTGGCCTGCGACGTCCGGTTCGGGTTGAACAGCCAGCCTATGTGCGCGTAGCCGAAGCCCTTGGTCAGCGCCTTCCAGTCGGTGCCGAACCGCCACGGCGAGTGCGGGTCACCTTCCTTGTCGCTGTACTTGTGGTGCCGGCGGTGGTCGGCCACCCACACCAGAACCGGCCCCTCGATGGCCAGGGTGCCGGCTACGGCCAGCGCGATCTTCAATCCCCGGTTCGCCTTGAACGACGAGTGGGTGAAGTAGCGGTGGAATCCCATGCTGATCCCCATCCCGGAGATCACGTAGAAGACCAGTGCGATCACCACGTCGTGCCAGCCGAGCCAGCCGAGGTTCCAGGCCAGGGGAACTGCGGCGAGGACCGCGAGCAGCGGGATGGTGACAAACAGGGCGACCAGGAAGTGGTCCAGCGGGGGGGTCGGCTCGGGTTCGATCTCCGGGAGGGGCGTGCGCCGGGTGACCGTGGGGGGCGCCTGGGGGGGCGCGCCGATCCTGTCTGTCTCGGGGGAGGCAGTCATGGTGAACCTCGCTCTGCTCTCGGGGCCTCGGGGCGGGCCTCGCGTCTCTGTCCCCGCACCGCTACCCAGTTTCGCGGAGTTCATGACGCTTACGTCACCGTAACCTACGAAACCGTAAGTTGGGCCAGGCGCAGGGAAAGATTTTGCCAAGTGGTCATGTGGTCAGCGCAGAGTAATCGTCTCGTCCGTCTCAGATACCGAGACGAGT
>JAOPYP010000622.1 GCA_025964635.1 Actinomycetes bacterium
GAGCCGGGCGGAAATTCGGTTGCTGTGGCCGGCCGGGGCTGGCACCCTCAGGCTGACAGGCCGATAGCCGGCGATGCCGGCTGAGCGGAAGGAGGACATCGATGCTTGCGCCCGTTTCGCACTTCACGCTGCCCTCCCTGACCGCCCGCCTGAGGAGCACCATCCGTGCCCGATCCTGCCTTCAGCCGCCGCCGTAAGTGGCGCTTTGACGACGACGAACCCACCTTCACCAAGCGCAGCCGGCATCGTGTTGCGCTGCCCGCCGCGGACGCCCTCGACGCCGTCGATGGCCTGCCCGAAGGCGACCGCTGGTCCATCTGGGACCAGTCCGCCGCGGGCGAGCGGGGACCCCGGCCTTACCCCGGCTGGCTCGTCACCGACCTGGCCGCCATCGACACCGAGCTGGGGATCCTGAAGACCGGCAAGGAAGCCGACGTCTTCCTGCTGCGCCGCGGGCTGCCCGGCGGCGGGCGCTCATGCCTTCTGGCCGCCAAACGGTACCGGGACGCCGGCCACCGGATGTTCCAGCGCGACAGCGCGTACCTGGAAGGCCGGCGGGTCCGCGAATCCCGGGACACCCGCGCGATGGCCCACCGCACGGCGGCCGGGCGGCAGATGATCGCCCGGCAGTGGGCGAACGCCGAGTTCGCCGCGCTCGGCCAGCTGTACCGCTCGGGCGCGCCGGTACCGTACCCGGTGCAGATTTTCGGCACCGAGCTGGTGCTGGAGTTCATCGGGGAACCCGACGGCACCGCCGCCCCGCGGCTCGCCGAGATCCGCCCCGAGGGCCGGGAGCTGGCGGGCTTGTGGGACCAGCTCGTGGAGGGGCTGGTCGTCCTGGCCGCCCACGGCCTGGCCCACGGCGACCTGTCCGCGTACAACCTGCTGGTCCACCGGGGCAGGCTGATCATGATCGACCTGCCCCAGGTCGTGGACGTGATCGCCAACCCGCAGGGCGCGGAGTTCCTCGACCGGGACGCCGCCAACGTGGGCCGGTGGTTCTCGGCCCACGGCCTCAGTGGTGTTACGCCAGCCCCGGAGGACCTGCCTGCGTTGCTGCGCCGCGAGGCCCGCCTGGGGGGATAGGCGGAATCACCCGCCCAGGGTGGCGGTCAGCCGGGCGCGCTCGGCCTCGCTGAACGGGACCGGTTTGCGTGCCCGCCGGTCCCAGCGGACGGTGACGACCCGCGCCTCGGCGGCGACCTCCCGCGCGGGCGTGAGGATCGTTTCGCGGGTGGTCAGACTCGTCGTGCCCAGCCGTTCCACCTCCAGCCGCACCGTCACCCGCCGCTCCGGATAGCGGACCTCGGCCCGCAGGTCCACCTCGATCCGGGCCACCACGTAGTCCGGCTCACCGCCGAAGGTCTGCGCGAAGAACGCGTCCCGGCCCTCCTCGAGGTAGGTCAGGAATACCGCATGGTTGACGTGCCCCAGGGCGTCCACGTCGCGCCACCTGACGTTGACCGCATGCTCGAACATCGCGTCCATGTGCTCACCCCTCAGCAGTCTCCCGGCATCATGCCAGTCACGGAGGCCGGGGATCGCCGGCCAGCTGAGTGAGACGGCCACCCAGGTCACGGGTCAGGCGGCGTGCCCGGCCGTCTTGTCCGCCACCATCCGCACGACAACGCGGTGCGCACCAGGACGGTCCTCGCCCGGATCGGCGTCGTACTTATGGGACAGCTGGATGTGCAGCAGCCGGTCAGGGTCCGGCGTCATCGACACCCGGCCGCGGAACTCCACGTAGTTTTCCGGGTCCGCGGAATCCAGGACGCTGACGCTGACGCGCGGGTCGCGCAGCATGTTGCGGTGCTTCACGCGTCCTTCCACGGTCGAGAAGACGAGGTCGTCCCCGTCGCGGCCAACCCACATCGCGGAGGTGTGCGGGCTGCCGTCCGGGTTGATGGTGGCGAGGACGGCGTAGTTCCGCCCATCCAGCAGCCTGAGCGTCGCCTCATTGAACGAGATTGCCATGACCGCACGGTACAGCCGCCCGGCGCCGGGAGATCATGTGCTGGTGGGAAGAACCCCGCTGCCCGAGCCGGTTACCAGGCTGCGGCGTGAGCAGCAGAATGAGACCTGTGCGCAGTCATCCGCTCTTCCTGGTGCCAGCCCTGATGGTCACCATGACCTGCGCGAGCCTTGCGGGCTGCACCGGCACTGCAACGCCCAGAGCCGCCCATCCCGCGCCGCCTTCACCCTCTCTGCCCCCGGCCAGCAGCCCGCGGCCCACCGCGCGGCCCGGCAGCCCAGGCAATCCGCTGCTGCTGTCCTGCGGCGAGGAGTCGTTTACCGACCCACCCGTGCCGCAGCAGCCGCAGCCGAGTGACCTGGCCATCGGACCGCTGTTCATCGTCAACGGGAAGCGGCTCGCCACCGCCAGCCCCGCAGGCTACGGGGACCACGGGTCATACAAGATCCCCATCATCGTGACGATGGGATCAACGGTGACGGTCACGATCGCCGCCCCGGCCCGCGGGCAGGTCATGATCGACAACCCCTACGCTCACTTGTGGCATGTCAGCGATCTGGCCGCCGCCACTTACCGTTCCTGCTCCCACACGGCGGGCTTTTTCGCGCAGGGCTTTGCGTTCACCCATGGCCAGAGCCGTGGCTGCGTGCCGCTTGAGGTGAGAATCGGCCACCAGCCACAGGTGCATCACGTCATGCTCTCGCTGTTCGCAGGATCCTGCTTGTCCTGACCCCGGCCAACCCAGCCACGCCCTGCTCCCGGAAACGGCAACGGGCCGCCTCGCCAACCATCAGTCGGACCTGGGCAGGAGTGCGGTCTAGCCTCGCATTTAACTTGACAGCTAATTAACTCACTGGTTAACTGCTGGGACAGGGATCAACGCCTCGGAGGGTCAGATGGCAGTGGCGCAGGATCAGCTCGATGCCACGTTCACGGCCCTGGCCGACCCGACCCGCCGGGCCATCGTGGCCCGGCTGGCGCGGGGAGACGCCACGGTGAACGAGCTCGCCGCGCCCTTCGACCTGACCCTGCCCGGGATCTCCAAGCACCTGAAGGTCCTCGAACGCTGCGGCCTCATCTCCCGGACCCGGCGCGCCCAGTTCCGGCCCTGCCATCTGGAGGCCGGGGCGCTCGATTCGGCGGCCGCCTGGATCGAGGACCACCGACGGATCTGGGCGGAGCGGTTCGACAAGCTCGACGCCCACCTGCTCGAAATCCAGCGGGCCCCGGACAGCGAGCCCGGGCCCGCGCCGGCCGCCAGGCCGGCCCCTGCGAACGAAAGGAGAGACCGATGAACAACTCCACGGCCGACCCGGCTGAACTCGTCTTCACCCGGGTCTTCGAGGCCCCCCGCGAGCTCGTGTTCCAGTGCATGACCCAGCCGGAGCACCTCACCCACTTCTGGGGCCCGGCCGGGACCAGCGCCCCGATCGAGCACATCACGGTGGACGCGCGCCCCGGCGGGACGTTCGAGACCGTCATGATCAACGACGCCGACGGCAGCCGTTACCCCACCCAGGCGGTATACGACGAGGTCCGGGAGCCGGAGCGGCTCGTCTGGACCGAGACCCACTCCGGGATGACGGTGACCGTGACGTTCACCGATCTCGGCAGCACCCGGACGGGGGTCGAGATCCGCCAGGTCAAGGTGCCCGAGATGTTCCGGTCCCCGGAGGCCCAGGCCGGCTTCCTCACCTCGCTGGACCGCTTCGCCGGGTACCTCGCCACCCTCGCCGGCGGTCCCGGCCACAGCCCCGGCGGCCCCGGCGGGGAGGGAACGCGATGACCGCCGCAGAGGCGCGCAACGCGGATATCACCGGGTCGATCACGGCGGAGCGCCGGGAGCTGGCCGGGGTCCTGGCCGGCTTGCCGGCGGAGTCGTGGGACTCCCCGACGCTGTGTGATGGGTGGCGGGTCCGCGAAGTCGTCGCGCACATCACGATGCCGTTCCGCTACCGGCCCCCGCGGTTCGTGTTCGAGATGATCAGGTCGCGAGGGAAATTCAACCGGATGGCCGACCGGTGCGCCCGCCGGGACGGGACCGCCCCGCCCGATCAGCTGGCGGCGGCCCTGCGGGACAACGAAGGCAACCCGTGGAAGCCACCCGGTGGCGGCTACCAGGGGGCGCTGACCCACGACGTGATCCACGGGCTCGACATCACCGTGGCCCTCGGCCTCGGCCGCCAGGTTCCGCCGGAACGGCTGGGGATCATCCTGGCCGGCATCACCACCGCCAAATCACTCAGATTCTTCGGCACCGATCTGGACGGGATCGAATTGCGGGCCGACGACCTGGACTGGTCGCTGGGGTCCGGAACGCCGCTGTCTGGCTCAGCCCAGGATCTGGCCCTCCTCGTGTGCGGCCGGAAGCTCCCGCCCGGGCACCTCCGCGGCGAGCCCAGTGCCCGGTTCACCGGGATAGCGGGCCGCGAAGAGGGAAACTCTTAGAGTGATCTGATAGTCAACGGGGAGCCGGATGGGGGCGGAGTGGCGTTCCGGCGGCTGGACGGCCGCCGCGGTCCGCCGGCGTTAGCGCCCCGCCGGCCCGGCACCCCAAATTCTCCGCAAACGAAAACCAGTCCCGGCCCACGCCCGGCCCCGCCTGCGGGGGTTCCGGCCGGGCGGCTACGGGCTCGCGGCCCCGGGTGACTGCGCCCGCCAGTCCTCCCGCGTGATCCGGTACACGGCCCATTCGCGGCCGAACTCGGTGGCCGATCCGGCGAGGGTCCAGCCCGCCCGCTGGAAGACCGCGCGCATCGCGGCGTTCGCGGGATCGGTGGCGCCCTCCACGATCTCGGCGGCGGCGTGCTCGAACAGCCAGCCGGTGAGCAGCGTCAGTGCTTCGCGGCCATGGCCCTGGCCCCGGGCGTGCTCGCGCAGGCCGATCCCCACGTCGAAGGTCCCGGGGGGCAGCGGGCGGCCCGGGGGCACGAACGTCTGGATGCGCCCGAGCAGCGCCCCGTCCAGGTCGACGGCCAGGTCGAGTTCGCCGTCCACCAGGCGGCCCGATCGCCCCAGCCGGGCCCGGAAGGCTGACTCGTCGGGCAGCGCGGGGATGACCATCGGATCGGCCTCGACCATGGCCTGCCATTCCTCGTCGATCTCACTGTCCCGGAGTGCCCGGAGCAGCAGCCGGGGCCCGCGGATCTCGATGCTGCTCCCGGTCACGCGCGCCCCGGCCGGGTCGCGGAGGGCGTCCAGCCGCTTCTGGGAGAGCTCATTGAGCCGCTCGCAGGTGGCGAGGAGCCGAAGGCCTGATCGCCCAGGACGTAGAGTTCCCGGATGCGGGCCAGGGGCACTGTCACCCCCGTGTACGCGGCCAGCTGGCCGATGGTGAGCATTCCGGCCCTTCCCGGTTGCCGGGCGCGCGGGCCCAGGATGAACGCGCTGCTGAGGAACGGGGGGAACGCGGGGATCGGCGCCTGAGAAGCGCTGAGGGACCCGTTACCGCTGGCTGCCCAGCTCGCGGTTCATGGCGTTCAGGTCGCAGTAGGCGCGGGGGGTGACGCCGAACCGGCCGCGGAACTCGGTGATGAAATGGGAGACGCTGGCGTAGCCCACCTCCTTGGAGACCCGGGCCACGGCCAGGTTCCCGTCCACCAGCAGCTCGCGGGCCCGGTCCAGTCGCATTTCTTTCAGGAACTGGTACGGCGACCGGCCGGTGACGTCCCGGAACAGGTGCGCAAACGCGGACGGGCTCAGGCTGACCTGCTCGGCCATGTCCGCCACGGTCAGCGGCTCGGACAGGTGGGCCCGCACGTAGTCGAGCACCGCGGACACCGGGTTCGTGGCCGCCTCGGCCGCGGCGATCGCGAGTAGCCGGGCGAACTGCTCGCGTTGCAGCACCCGGTAGACCATCTCCTGCAGGTACAGCGGGGCCAGCACCCGCCGGTCAGCGTCCGTGCCCACCGCGCGCAGGAACCTGAGCACCGCGCCGAGCAGCTCCTGGTCGAGGGCGGACACGAGGGCCGGCCGGTCCGGGGCCTGGGCCTCGCCAAGACGGGAGCGGAACGCCGTGGTGCGGCGCTCCAGCATGTCGCTGGACACCCGGCGGACCAGGGCCGGCTCGATCTGCAGGACGAACGACAGGAACGGCCGGACCGGCGAGGCCTCCAGGATCTCGGCCTGGAAGTGCAGGTGGCTGCTCAGGACCAGGTAGTGGAACGGGTCGTAGAGATAGGTCTCGCCGCCGACGGTGACCGCCTTGCGCCCCTGGGCCACGATGCACAGCGACAGCGACTGGATCTCCTCCCAGCTCGGCCCGGCCGGGGCGGTGAACCGGTAGATGCTCAGGCCCGGCCAGGCCCCCGCGTTGGCGCCCACGGCCGGGGCGCGGGCGGCGAGTTCGGCGATCAGGTCGCCTGATGTCGCCGGCCGTTCGAGCTGCCCAGAACTCATCGCGATGCCTCCTTGCCTCGCTTAGCACCAGCATGCTCTACCGGGGCGGCCTGGCGGAATGGGCAAGAGGTCAGCAGAAAGTCGCTATGCCAGGGCATGGCTGTCCCGGCGCGCTGATGGCAGAGTCACCAGAACGTGACCTATGCCACACAACACTCGCCCAGGACAACGCCCTCGCCGTGGAGGTAGCCGATGACCCGGATCGCGTACCTAGTGACCAGTGCGCGCGAGATGACCCTCGCGGACGGGACACCGCACCCGACCGGCTACTTCGCCGAGGAGGCGCTCAAGCCTTACCAGCGCTTCGTCGCGGCCGGCCTCGACGTGACCGTGATCACCCCGGACGGCCAGCCGCCCTACGCTGACCCGTACGGCCGGTCGTGGTTCTTCCACTACCCGGAGCAGGACAAGGACTACCTGGCCTCGGTGGTCCGCACCTTCGCTCACGACGTGGACGACATCCGCGTCACCCTGCACCAGAACACCGAGCTGGGACTGGCCGGCGCGCGGCGGGTGGCAGCCCGGCTCGAATCCCGCGGTTACAGCCCGGCGCAGGCCCACCAGATCGTCAGCGCGGCCGCGAAGCGGGCCTGGCGGCAGGACCGGCAGCTCGCGGACGTGATGGCCGAGGACGAGTCGCACGGCCTGAGCCGGGAGGAGATCCAGGCGGAGGTGGACGCCCAGCGCGCCGCCAGCGAGCGGCTGGCCGCGGAGCGCCTGGCCGCGCTGCAGGCGATCCCGGGCTTCCAGTACCCGGTGGCGCTGTCCTCACTGAGCGATGACGAGCTGGCCGGATTCGACGCGGTGTTCGCGCCGGGTGGGCACGGCCCCATGGTCGACCTGTCGGACAACCCGGACGTCGGGCGGCTGCTCGTCGCGCTGCATCGCAAGTCCGCGCCGATCGCGGCGCTGTGTCACGGCCCGGCCCTGCTGCTGTCCGCGCCGGAACGCGCCGACGGGCAGTGGCTGTTCGACGGCTACCGGCTGACCTGCTTCACCGACGAGGAGGAAGTCCAGACCGAGGCCGGCCTGCTGGGGATGTGCTGGTTCCTGGACACCGCGCTGAAGAACGCGGGCGCCGTGTTCGACGACGGCCCGGCGGCGTGGATCTCGCACGTGGTCGCCGACCGGAACCTCATCACCGGGCAGAACCCGGGATCGACCGAGGCGACCGCGGACGCGGTCATCAAGGTCCTGCGGGCCCCGGTCCGCGCCGCCGCCTGAGCATCGAGGAGTGTCCCTCATGACCAGCAGTCAGACCGAGACCGTGCCCGACTCCGCCCAGGCCAGCAGCCCGCCCGCGACCGTGCAGGCCTTCCTGGACGCCTTTGCCCGCCGTGACGTGGCGGGCGCGCTCGCCCTCGTCAGCCCGCAGGCGTCCGTCACCGTCCATCCGCTCGGACTGGCCGGGGCCGGCCGCGACGCGCTGCGGACCGTGCTGGACGACCTGGTCCGCGCGTTCCCCGACCTGCGGCTGACCATCCGCCGGGTCATCACCACCGGTGACGTGGTGACTGCGCTGGTCAAGGCGGAGGGTACCCAGGCCACGGACTACGCCGGTGCCATCAACCAGGAAAAGCACCTGGACATCGACCAGGCCTGGCGCTGCACCGTGACCGGCGGCCTGATCACCGGCGTGTCCGCCTACTGGTGCCAGCGCCAGCTCTACCGGCGGCTCGCGGTCAAGCGCTTCGACGCGATCGCCATCGCCTGAGGAGGAACACGATGACCACCACACAAGCGCGTACCGCCGGGTCGGCGGCCGGGGTCGTCACGGAATTCTTCGACCGTTACCGGGCCCACGACGTCAACGGCATGACCGACCTCTGCTCGATCAACGCTGACTTCTCCTACGTGCCGGTCGAGATGTGGGGCAAGCAGCGGGTGCTGCGCGGCGACGGCAAGGTCGGCACGATCGGCAAGCCGCTGTGGACCGGGCTGATCAATGCGTTCCCGGACCTGACCAACACCGTGCACACGATGACCGCCAACGACGACGGCGACGTGGTCGCCGAGGTCGAGATCGCGGGCACCCAGCAGCTGGCCTGGGCCATGATCAAGCCGGCCGGACAGCACTACCGCGAGCCGCACCTGTTCATCTTCCACGTCGGCGAGGACCTGCTCATCGACGGCGTCACGGCCTACTGGGACGACGCCAGCATGAGCCAGCAGCTCGGTCACGAGGAAGTCGACTGACGAAGGGACCTGAACCATGGCACTGCTCAAGCGCGAGGAATGGCAGGGCTTCGTCCGCGACGTGGACTGGACCTACAGCTATGTGGACGATGACGCGGTCTTCCCCGAGTGGCACAGCGGGACCGGCAAGGTGCCGCGCGAGGCGTGGTCGGCCTGGGAAGAGGACTACAAGGTCAGTTACCCCGAATACGTGGCCGTGCAGCGGGACAAGGAAGCCTCGGCGTACGCGGTCAAGGCGGCGCTGCAGCGTTCCGCGACGTTCGAGCATCTCGACGAAGGCTGGAAATCAGCCACGAAGATGCATTTCGGCGGGGTGGCCCTGGTCGAGTACGCGGCCGTGCTGGCCGAGCTGAAGATGGCCCGGTTCGGGCTGAACGGGGCGTGGCGGAACATGGCCACGTTCGGCCAGCTCGACGAGCTCCGGCACGCCCAGATCACCACGTTCTTCGGGCACGAGTTCGTCGGGAAGGACGCCCAGTACGACTGGACGCAGAAGGCGTTCCACACCAACGACTGGGTGCTGATCGCGCTGCGCAACCTGTTCGACGGCATGATGACCGCACCGAACGTAGTCGACCTGGCCATCGAGCTGCCGTTCACGTTCGAGACCGGGTTCACCAACCTGCAGTTCGTGGCGCTGGCCTCGGACGCCCTGGAGTCCGGCGACGTCAACTTCGCCAACATGATCTCCTCCATCCAGACCGACGAGGCGCGGCACTCCCAGCAGGGCGGCCCGACCCTGGAGATCCTGGTCGAGCACGACCCGGTCCGGGCGCAGTGGGTGGTGGACAAGGCGTTCTGGGGCTCGGCCCGCGCGTTCTCCGCGCTCACCGGGCCGGCCATGGACTACTACACCCCGCTGGAGCACCGGAAGCAGTCCTACCGCGAGTTCATGGAGGAATGGGTCATCGACCAGTTCGTCCGCACGATCGAGGACTACGGACTGCGCAAGCCGTGGTTCTGGGACGAGTTCATGCGCGGCCTGGACATCTGGCACCACGGGCTGCAGATGGGGCTGTGGTA
>JAOPYP010000626.1 GCA_025964635.1 Actinomycetes bacterium
AGGATGCCGGGCATGGTCACTCCTGGGCCCAGCGGGTGACGGCGGACTCGTCGATGTCGCCGCCCAGGCCAGGCTGCCGCGGGACGGGCAGGCAGCCGTCGGCATCGATGGCGAGCGGCTGAGCCAGGAAGAAATCGCGGCGCTGCGGAGTCCACCCTGGCGGGTCGTAGGGGAACTCGATGAACGGCCCGCCGCCCACACCCGCCGCCACGTGCAGGTTGGCCAGCAGGCCGAGCCCGTTTGTCCAGGTGTGCGGGGTGAACCATCGGTGCCGCAGCAGTGCGGACTCGCCGACGGTCCGGGCCCGCAGCATGCCGACGGCCAGCACCACATCGGGCTGGACCACGTCGAGCGCGCCCGCCTCGAGCGCGTCGAGCAGCTCGCCGGGGGTGCGGGCCATCTCACCGCCGGCCACCCTGATCCCGGTCTGCTCGCGGAGCATCCGCATGCCCTCCAGATCACCCTGGGGCAGCGGCTCCTCCAGCCAGAGGACACCGAGCTCGCGAAGCTGCGCCGCCAGCGAGCGGACCGCGGCGAGATCCAGGGCGGGCGAGAGGTCGCCGGGCATCCGCCACCACTGGTTGAGATCGACCATGATCTCGATCTTGTCCCCGGCTGCCTCACGGGCCGCCCGGACCGCGGCCAGGCCGGCCGCGGTGTCGTCGCGCCCGATCCGGATCTTCACCGCGCGGAAGCCGGCCGCCGCGGCGGCGAGCACGGATTCGGCCCGCTCAGCCGGGCTCCTGGCCTCGCCGAACGAGGCGTACGCGGGCAGGGCGTCCCGCGCGCCGCCGAACAGGGCGGCCACGGGGAGCCCGGCCACCTGGCCGGCGATGTCCCACAGCGCGGCCTCCAGCGGCCAGAACCGGCCCGCGTGGAAGCTGATCGCCTCCAGCGTCCGCACGTGGCTGGCGATCTGGAGGGGGTCGCGCCCCAGGAACAGGTCCGCATACCCGGCGAAGCCCTCCATGGTGTCACCGGAGCCGGTCCCGGTCACGCCCTCGTCGGTGTCCACCCGGACGAGGGTGGCGTCGAAATACCGCCGCGGCACCGGGTCCCAGGCGGCCTGGAACGGGGGGTCCAGCGGGAACCGCATCCGGTCCAGCCGGATCGCGGTGATCTTCATTGCCGCCCCTCTCTCCGCTGGGTAAGCACAGATCATGCCGCCTGCGGGCGTGCCCATCCAGACCGGGTCAACCCGGTTTCGGGAAAATCCCCGGATACATTCCGTAACGGCATTGGAATCGGGCCGATATTGTGGCTCCGGCCGGACGGAAACTACGCTTCCCCCAGCCAGGAGATTCCGGACGGCGTGATCACGCCACCAGACGACAGCCGGCGGACGCGAAGCAGGCCAGGCCTGCGGCTACGCCACAGGGGGCTCACGCTGTGACCAGGTACCTGCTGAAACGCCTGGGGCTGGCCGTGGTCACCCTGTGGCTGCTCAGCGTCATCGTCTTCTTCGCGGGCCAGGTGGTGCCCGGTGACCCCGGCCGGGCGATCCTGGGCAATCTGGCGGATCCCCGGGCGGTACGGGCCCTCGATCATCAGCTGGGCGTGGACCGCCCGCTGCTCACCCAGTACTGGAGCTGGATCACCGGCCTGCTGCACGGCAACATGGGCGAGTCGTACCAGTACCGGTCCGCGGTGGAGCCGTACGTCCAGGCGGCGCTGGTGAACTCGGTCAAGCTGGCCGCGCTGGCCTTCGTGATCGTGGTGCCCCTGGGGATTCTCGGCGGGGTGCTGGCGGCGCTCAGGTACGGCCGCGCCACCGACCGGGTCATCTCGGTGGTCGGGCTGTCCGCCGCCACGGTGCCCGAGTTCGTGTCCGGGATCGTGGTGATCATCATTTTCGCGGTCTCGCTGAAGTGGCTGCCCGTGTCGGCGTCGGCGGGCACGGGGGCCTCGGCGCTGACCCAGCTTGATCACCTGATCCTGCCGGCGATACCGCTCGTTTTCATCCTGTTCGGCTACATTGCCCGCATGGCGAGAGCAGGCACGATCGAGGCGCTGGACTCCGATTACACGCGTACCGCCACGCTCAAGGGGCTGAAACCATCGGTGGTCATCCGCCGCCATGTGCTGCGCAACGCGTTGCTGCCCACGATCACCGTGATCGCCACGCAGACCGGCTACCTGATCGGGGGCCTGGTGGTGGTGGAGACGCTGTTCAACTACCAGGGGATCGGAAACCTCATCTATAAGGCCGCGCAGGCCAAGGACTTCCCGATGCTCGAGGCGGGGGTGCTCACCATCGGCGTGGTCTACATGGTGGCGACGCTGATCGCGGACGCGCTGAGCACCGCACTGAACCCGCGGCTCCGGCTGGGGACCGGCGGATGACCGACATCGTCGTTGCCCCGGCCGCCGGGGTAGCCGTCGCCCGGCCCGACCAGACGGGCGAGCTGACCCCCTGGCGGCTGCTGCTGCGCAGACCGACGTTCCTGGCCGGTGCGGTGATCCTGCTGTTCTGGCTGGCCTGCGCGATTTTCGGGAGCTTGATCGCCCCGCACAACCCGCTGGCCCAGCAGCTTCTCCT
Organism: Actinomycetes bacterium; assembly: GCA_025964635.1. GTDB lineage: Bacteria > Actinomycetota > Actinomycetes > Streptosporangiales > Streptosporangiaceae > RYN-230. The sequence continues at coordinate 2,540 of JAOPYP010000626.1, forward strand.
GACCAACCAGGCACCGTCCGGGGCGCACTGGTTCGGTACCGATCAACTCGGCCGCGACGTGCTGTCCCGGGTCATCGTCGGGGCCAGGAGCATCCTGCTCATCGCCTTCGCGGCGACCGTGCTCAGCACCGTGCTGGGCACCGCCCTCGGCCTGGTCATGGGCTACCTCGGCGGGGTCGTCGACATCGTGGCCGGCCGGCTGGTGGAGGCCGCGCTCGCGCTGCCGGTGGTGATCGTCGCGTTCCTGTTCATCGTCGCGGTGGGCCCGTCCCCGCTGACCATCATCGTGGTCATCGGTCTCGTCTTCACCCTGCTGATCGCCCGCACCGTGCGGTCGACGGTGCTCGTGGAAAGCCAGCTCGACTACCTGGCCGCGGCCCGGCTGCTCGGCGAGAAGTCGGTCAGCATCATGTTCTCCGAGGTCCTGCCCAACGTGGTGCCGGCCATCCTGGTCGAGTTCACGGTGCGGCTCGGGTACGCCATCTTCACCGTCGCCACACTGTCCTTCCTGGGCTTCGGCGTCCAGCCGCCCACCCCCGACTGGGGAGCGGACATCGCGCACAACTACGTGACCCTCGGCGCGGGCTACTGGTGGATGACCCTGTTCCCGGCCCTGGCCATCGCCTCCCTGGTGATCGCGATCAACCTTTTCACCGACTCGATCGAGCAGGTACTCGCGTCATGACCGCTACCGACGCATCCGCCACCCCGGCTGGCCGTGGCGGGGCCGAGCCCACGCTGTCCGTCGGGCACATGGATGTCGTGTACAAGGTGCGTGGCCGGGACCGGCTGGCCCTGCGCGACGTCTCCTTCGAGGTCGGGCGGCGCGAATCGTACGGGCTGGTCGGCGAGTCGGGGTCCGGCAAGTCCACCGTGGCCCTCGCGCTCACCAGGTACTTGCCGCGTAACGGACGGGTCAGCGCGGGAACGGTCAGCATCAACGGCGCCGACCCGCTGGCCATGAGCGGCACCGACCTGCGCCACCTGCGCGCCCGCACCGTATCCATGGTGTACCAGGAGCCTGGGAAGGCGCTCAACCCGTCGATCCGGGTCGGCCGCCAGGTCGCCGAGGTGTACGAGGTCGCCGGCCTGCACCGCGCCGAGGCAGCCGAGCGCGCTGAGGCGATGCTGCGCAAGGTTCAGATCGCCGACCCGGGCCGGGTCATGGGCCGGTACGCGCATCAGCTGTCCGGCGGGATGGCGCAGCGGGTGGTCATCGCGATGGCGCTGGCCGCGGAGCCCGCGCTGCTCATCCTGGACGAGCCGACCACGGCGCTGGACGCCACGGTCGAGGCCGAGGTGCTCGACCTGGTGTCCGCGCTGCGCGCGGAGTTCGATACCTCGGTCCTGTTCATCAGCCATAACCTCGCCGTGATCGCCAAGATGTGCGACCGGGTGGGCGTCCTGTACGCGGGCGAGCTGGTCGAGGAGGGCCCGGCCCGCGAGGTGTTCGAGGACCCGCGCCACCCCTACACGGTCGGGCTGCTGCGCTGCATCCCGCGCCGCGGCCAGCGCAAGGACCACGGGCGGCTGGACACCATCCCGGGATTCCTGCCGCCGGCCGGGCACACGCTCAGCGGGTGCGTCTTCGCCCCGCGCTGCCTGCTCGCCGAGGACCGCTGCCGCGAGGCGCCGCCCCCGTCGTACCAGATCGCGGCCGCCCGGACCTCGCGCTGCTACCGGCATGACGTGGCGCCGAGCCTGCCGCGGGCCACGCCGGAGGACAAGCCGCTGCCCGGGCCTCCGGCCAGCGCCGAGACCCTCGTCCAGCTGGCCGGGCTGTCCAAGACGTTCGGTGCCCGTGGTTCCCGTGGTTCCCGTGGTGAGCAGGTGCACGCGCTCACCGGGGTGGACCTGGAACTGGAGCGGGGCGAGACGCTGGGGCTGGTCGGTGAGTCGGGCAGCGGGAAGACCACGCTGGCCTGGGTGCTGCTCGGGCTGCTGCCGCCGGATCCGGGCGCCACCGTGGAGCTGGCCGGCCAGCCGCTGGCCGCCGACGTCCGGCGCAGGCCGCGCAGCCAGCTCAGGGCGCTGCAGATCGTGTTCCAGAACCCGGACTCGGCGCTCAACCGGCGGCACACGGTGCGGCGGCTGATCAGCCGCCCGCTGGCCCGGCTGGCGGGCCTGTCCGGGGAGCGGCTGCGGGCCCGGCTGGCCGAGCTGATCACCTCGGTCCGGCTCGAGGACCGCCATCTGGCGATGCGCCCCAACCAGCTGTCCGGCGGCCTCAAGCAGCGGGTGGCGATCGCCCGCGCGTTCGGCAGCGGCCCGGCCGTGGTGGTCTGTGACGAGCCCACCTCCGCGCTCGACGTATCGGTCCAGGCGGCCATCCTCAACCTGCTCGCCGACCTGCAGGCGGACGAGCAGGTGAGCTACCTGTTCATCTCGCATGACCTGGGCGTCGTGCGCTACCTGTCGGACCGCATCGCCGTGCTGTACCTCGGCAAGGTGATGGAAGTCGGGCCAGCCGAGCGGGTTTTCTCCGGTCCGCACCACCCGTACACCGAGGCGCTGCTTTCCGCGGTGCCGAGCCTGGACGGGCAGCGCGCGGACCGGATAAAGCTCTCCGGGGAGATCCCGTCCGCGACCAACCTGCCGACGGGATGCGTGTTCCACACCAGGTGTCCCCGGCGGCTGCCCAGCGGGATCTGCGAGTCGGAAGAGCCGCCGCTGCGCGAGGTCGAGCCGGGCCACCGCATGAGCTGCCACATTCCACTCGATGAGCTGCAAAACCTGCAACGCGCCGGACAGCCCACGTGACACCGGCCAGCAGCGGCAATAGCGTTTTTCGATGCGCGCGCGAGGCGCGGGCTCCCAGGGAGGATCCGAGTGAACGCCGATAATCGCCGACTTGGCCGGCTGCGGTCAGGTCAGGGTGAGATAGCAAACCACGTCATCGATGAGTTCGCGGCGGGCCGGATGTCCCGGAGGGACTTCCTCCGCCGCGGCACCATCGTCGGCATATCGCTGCCGGTGCTGGGGGCCGTGATCTCCGCCTGCGGAAGCTCGGGCAGCCCGTCGTCCTCGGGCAGCAGCAGCGCGGCCGCGGGCAAACCCGGCGCCACGATCAAGGCGGCCATCATCGTGCCCTCGGGGGCGATCAACCCGGTCACCGTGGCCGACCAGGGCGGCCTGGACATGCTCGGGCAGACCGGCGAGTACCTGTGCCTGTCCGACCAGCACCTGTCGCTGCGGCCCGTGCTCGCCACCAGCTGGACGCCGAACACCAAGGCTGACGTGTGGACGTTCAAGATCCGCCAGGGCGTCACGTTCCACAACGGCCACCCGCTCACCGCCGACGACGTGGTGTACACGTACAAGCTGCACACCAACCCCAAGAACGGGTCCAGCGCGCTGTCCGCGTTCGGCGGGGTCTTGACCCCGTCCGGGGTCAAGAAAGTCGACGACTCCACCGTCGAGTTCCACCTGGCAGCGCCGAACGGCCACTTCCCGTACCTGACGTCGTCCGACAACTACAACATGATCATCCTGCCGAACGGCTATGACCCGGCCAAGTGGCAGAGCACGTTCGTCGGCACCGGCCCGTTCGTGCTGAAGACCTACACGGCCAAGCAGGGCGCCACCTTCAGCCGGAACGAGAAGTACTGGGGGACCAAGGCACTGCCCGCGGCCACCGAGTTCACCTTCTACGACCAGCAGACGCCGCAGATCCTCGCGCTCACCGGCGGGACCGTGGACGTGGTGGGGCAGTTCTCGGTGGCCGGCGGCCAGCAGCTGCTCAACGGCAGCTACAACGTCATCCGGCTCAAGTCGAGCGCGCACCGCGAGCTGTCGATGCGCACCGACCAGTCCCCGTTCACCGACGCGCGGGTGCGCCAGGCGGTCGCGCTCAGCCTCAACCGGCCCGCCATCGTCCACGCGCTGTTCAAGGGCTACGCGGACCTCGGCAACGAGAGCCCGTTCGCGCCGGTGTTCCCGTCCACCAACACGACCGTCGCGCAGCGGGCCCAGAACATCGCCAAGGCGAAGTCGCTGCTGTCCGCCGCGGGCCACCCGTCCGGGTTCTCGACCCAGCTGATCGGCAACGACGTGCAGGAGATCGGCGAGTACGCGCAGATCGTGGCGCAGGCGGCGAAGGCCATCGGGGTGAACATCAACGTCAAGATGGAGGCCTCGTCCGCGTACTACGGCAAGGCCACGTTCGGGAACTCGGACTGGCTCGACGCCACCATGAGCCTGGTCGACTACGGGCACCGCAGCGTGCCGAACGTGTTCCTGACCGCGCCGCTGGAGACGATCAACGCCAAGGCCGGTACCGGGCCATGGAACGCGGCGCACTTCAGCAACTCGCAGTACGACAAGCTGGCGCAGCAGTACGTCGCGGCCATCGACCTGTCCTCGCAGAAGCAGATCGCCGGCCAGATCGAGACCCTGCTGCTCAACGAGACCCCGATCATCTTCGGGTACTTCTACAACTACCTGTCGGCGACCGCGAAGAACGTGACCGGCGCCTACCCGACCGCCATCGGCCACATCTTCCTCAACCAGGCGGCCAAGAGCTGACCGCCACCGCGACGCCGCGGGCTCTGCACGCGGCCGCGGACCTGGGCCCCGGGCTGATCACCGAGATCGCCCGGGGCCGCGGCGTCCGGATCGAGCCCGGCTTGCGCGAGGCCGTGCGCGAGCGGTGCCAGCAGGCCCGCGAGGTCCTCCGTCAGGGTGCGCCGGTGTACGGGGTGAACACCGGCATGGGCGCGCTGTCGGGTGTCCGGCTCACCGAGCAGCAGCAACGCTCCCATCAGCGGAACCTGCTGCTCGCCCGGGCGACGGGAGGCCCGCCGTGGCTGGATCCGGCCGAGGTGCGGGCTCTCATCGCCGTGCGGCTGCGCACCTTCCTGTCCGGCGACGCGGGCGTGTCCGCGGAACTGTGCGCGCGTCTGGCCGGCCTGCTGGATGAGGGCATCATCTCGGCCGTGCCGCGCGACGGCTCCGGCAGCGCGGGCGAGATCATCCCGCTGGCGCACGCGTTCGGCCCGCTGGCCGGGATCGGCGAGGTGCTCGGCGCCGGCGGGGTGACCCGCCCGGCCGCCGCCGCGCTGAGGGAGCGCGGTCTCGAGGTGTTCACCCTCGGGCCCAAGGAAGGAATCGCGCTGCTCGCCGGCGTACCGGGCGCGACCGCGCTGTCCGTGCTGCGCGCGGCTGAGGCTGCCGGGCTGGCCCGCCGGATGGCGGCCGCGGCCGCGCTGTCGATCGTGGCCGTCCGCGCGCCCACCGACCCGTACCAGGCGGAATGCGCCCGCGGCGACGACCTTCTCGGCGAGGTTCTCGGCCGTATCCGGCAGCTCATCGGCGCCGCCACAAACCCGGACCATCTCCAGGCGGCCACCTCGTTCCGCGTCGCCGGGCCGGTGCTGGCCCACCTGCTGCGCGCCCGCGCTGGGCTGTCGGCCGCGGCCGGGCGGGCCCTCGACGGGGTGACCGACTCCCCGGCGTTCCTGGCTGGCCGGTTCGTCGGGACCGCCGGGTTCCACGGAATCGACCTGTCCGCGGGCTGCGACCAGCTCACCGCGGCACTCACTCATGCCGCCGAGGTATCCGCGGCGCGGACCCACCGGCTGCTCGACCCGGCGGCCACGGGCCTGCCCGCCCAGCTGGCCAGGACACCTGGCCCGGATACCGGCCTGGTCACCGTGCACAAACGGGCCGCCGGGGAAGTGCACGCGATGCGCCGGCTCACGCTGCCTGCGTCGGTCGGGCTCATCGAGACCTCGGGCGGCCAGGAAGACGTGCAGTCCTTCGCCTGGGAGGCGGCCGAGTCGCTCCGCCAGGCGCTGCGCCGGGCCGCGGTCGTGACCGCATGTGAACTGCTCACGGCCTACCAGGCGATCGAGCTCTCCGGACGCCCCGCACCCGCCGGGTGCCGCGACCTGCTGGCCAGGCTGGCCGCGATCATCGGCCCCATCGAGCGGGACCGTCCGTTCGGGGCCGACATCGAGCGCGTGGCCGCCTCGCCCTGGCCCGCACCGTAGCAGGCCGGCCGGCCCCCGGTGGGATTCCCCCGAGCCGGTGACCCGGACTTACCATGAGGAATCAGCCGGAGGGAGAAGGCATGTCAGTCGTGGTTGTCACCCCGGACGGATCGAGCCCCCAGCGTGATCAGGCCCCCAGTGCCAACGCTGGCCTGAAGCCCGGCTGGGGGGTAAGCCCGGAGCGGCAGCAGGCGATCGTGGACGCGCTGCACGGCCTGGTGGCACGCACCGGCCGGCTGTCCCCGGCCCAGTTGCGGGCCGTCACGCTCGAACTCGCGCAGCGCCGTGATCTCTGGGCCGACCTGGTCGTGCACGATCCTGACGTGCGCTGGTACCTGCCGATGCACCGGTCGAACGGGTGCGATGTGTGGCTGCTCGCCTGGGCCCGCGGGCAGGACACCGACTGGCACGACCACGGCGGGTCCTCGGGTTCGCTCGCGGTGGCCGAGGGCACCCTGGTCGAGCAGTACCGCGCGCCGAGCGGCCGGCGCCTGTCCCGCAGGCGGCTGGCGGCGGGCGGCGCTGTGGCGTTCGGCCCGGGTCACGTGCACGACGTCGGGCACGGCGGCGAAGGCCCGGCGACCAGCATCCACGCGTACTCACCGCCGCTAGTGGCGATGACGTACTACACGCCGACCGACTACGGCCTGATCGCCCGGGAGACCATGGCGATCGACGGGCCGGAGGGCGCCCGCGGCCGCGGCGGCGCGGACACCGCGCTGGCGGATGCCACCGCCTCCGTGGCCGAGCTCACCTCCGACGCGCTCCCGGCCGGAGCGCCGGGAATCGACGACCTGCTGGCCGAGGCGCGCGGCGGCCTGGACCGGCTGCGCCCCGAGGCGGCGCTCGCCGCGCTCACCCAGGGCGCCATGCTGGTCGACATCCGCCCGCTGGAGCAGCGGATCGTGGAAGGCGAGGTTCCCGGGGCCATCATCATCGGCCGCAACGTGCTGGAATGGCGGCTCGACCCGCGCAGCGAGGCCCGCATCCCGGCCCTGGCCAGGGCCGACGGGAGCATCATCGTCATGTGCTCGCAGGGGTATGCCTCGACGCTCGCTGCGGCCAGCCTGCGCCGGATCGGCCTGCGCCGGGCGACCGACCTCGACGGTGGTTTCCAGGCCTGGGAGGCCGCTGGCCTGCCCACGCGTCCGGCCCAGTCGCTGGGCTGACGCCGCGGGGAAGAGAGCCTGCCGCCCAGCCCGACGGCCGGCCGACGAGCGGCCGACGGCCGGCCCGGCCAGGCGTCGGCCCACCGGCGCTGGGAATAATGAATGCGGGCTCAGCCGTTGCAGCCCTGGCCGCCGGGCGAGGACGCTCATGCCCGCCGAACGTGCGCGCTGCGTGCGGAGACACCCCTGAGGCACCCCCATTATGACTGTCGAGATCAACGAGCAGAACGAGGCTCATGGCCACGAGCACAAGGACGTGTCCGGTGGCTGGCTCCGGCCTGCCGTGTTCGGGGCCATGGACGGGCTGGTCACC
>JAOPYP010000638.1 GCA_025964635.1 Actinomycetes bacterium
CTCCCGCAGGGGATGCTCGGCGGCCAGCTGTTCCAGCTCGGCGGTGAGCGTGTCGTGCCGGCCAAGCGCCAGATCAGCATCAATCCGCGCCTCGAGGGCGGCGAGCCGCAGTTCCTCCAGGCGGGCCGCCTCGGGCCGGATGAAGGCATAGTCGGCCAGGTCGGCCAGCACACCACTGCGCCACAGCCCCAGCGCCCCGCGCAGCGTCTGAGCGGCTTCGGCGTACCGGCCCGCGTCCAGCGCGGCCCGCCCAGCCGTGAACCCATCCTGGAACCGGGCCGCGTCCAAATGCCCGCGGTCCACCCGCAGCAGGTAACCGGGGCCCCTGGTCACCAGGACCTCTCCCGCGATGCCCCGGGCCCGGTCCGGCTCCAGCGCCCGGCGCAGGTGAAACACGTAGGTCTGCAACGTCGTGGCCCACCCGTCGGGTGGGTGCCCGCCCCAGACATCCTCGGCCAGCCGGTCCATCGAGACGACCCGGTTCGCCTCCAGCAGCAGCAGCGCCAGCACCGCCCGCTGCCGCGGACCGCCCAGCGCCACCATGCACCCAGACCGCGAGACCTCCAGCGGCCCCAGAATGCCGAACTCCGCGGACCCCGTCCCACCGGCCACCACATCAGCAGCCATCGCCCCACCCCGCCCGGTTACTTCCCCAGCCGCCCGGGCCAGCGGCTCCCGACCATTGCACCATCAGGACCGCCGTGAGTCCACCGCGATTCCAAGCCACCATCCAAGCCGGGCCCAAGGCCATTCCACTCGCCCCACGCTGCTGTGACGGTGCAGGCGCACACCAGACAGCGACACCAGGCGATCACAGCGACAGCCTGGCGCCTGAACGGCAGGCACCTACGGCAGCTCTTTTCCTGATCCGCCACCGCCCACAAGGAGGGCACCATGAATCACTTCCGCCGCATCTTCGCCGCTGTGGCCACACTGGCCGGGGCCGTGCTGACCTTCGCCGCCGCGCCCGCCGCTTTCGCCATGCGGGTGCCGCCGCCCGGTGAAGGCAGCGGCATTGCACCCCCACCCCCACCCGTACGTGTCATCGCCGAGGGTGGCATGCCCGGCTGGCAGATCATCCTGATCGCGCTGGCCGCCGCCCTGGTCGCCGCCACCACGGCCGTGCTGCTGGACCACGCCCGGGCGGCACGCAAAATCCACGCCCCCGCCGCCTGACCCCCGCTACCACACCGGGGTGCCTTGTCCCAAGCGCCCCGGCATTCACCTCACAATTCCCTTGTGAAAGGGGAGCAAGATGAGACGGTTTTTGATGGCGCCACTTGCCGTCGCACTCGTCGGTTTCCTCGGTGTCGCGGGAGGCACCCAGGCCTCGGCCCGCCACCTGCCTGCCCGGCACCACGCCGCGGTGGTCTCGGTCTTCGCGACGGGCCTGAACAATCCGCGCGGGCTGACGTTCGGCCCCCACGGCAACCTCTACGTCGCCGAGGGAGGTCTCGGCGGTTCCCATTCGACCGTTGGCCAGTGCCCCCAGGCTCACGGCGCGGCCGCCCCCTACACAGGAAGCAGCCATAGCCGGGTGCGCGGCGGGCGGATCTCGAAGATCAGCCCGGCCGGCGTGGTCACGACAGTAGTGAATGCGCTGCCCTCGAGCCAGACCACCCCGGCCACCGGGAGCCTGGTCAGCGGCGTTTCGAGCGTGGCCTTCATCGGCCATCAGCTCTACGCGCTGCTGTCCGGTGCCGGCTGTTCACATGGGGTGCCCAAGATCCCGAACGGCGTCATCAGGGTCGGCCGGGACGGCACGTGGAGGCTGATCGCGAACCTGAGCGCGTTCCAGAAGACGCATCCGGTCGCCCACCCGGACCCGGAGGACTTCACGCCGGACGGCACCTGGTACAGCATGATCGCCATCGGCGGTGCCCTGTACCCGATGGACTCCAACCATGGCGAACTCGACCGGGTCACGCCGTCCGGTCAGACTAGCCGCGTGATCGACATTTCGGCGAGCCAGGGGCACGTGGTTCCCACCGCGCTCGTGCACTGCGGTGCCACCTACATCGCGAACCTGGGCGTGTTCGATGCGACCGACCGTGCGGGCGACGAACATGTGTGGCAGCTCACTGGTCACGGCACGCTCAAGGTCCGCGCGACCGGGGTGGAGAAAGTCCTCGGGCTCGCCTTCCGCCACGGCAAGCTGTACGCACTCGAGATGAGCACGACCGCAGGTGCCCCGGCCCCGGCGACCGGAGCGATCGTGCGTGTCAAGGCACACGGTGCACCGCAGACGGTCGTCTCGGGCCTGACGTTGCCGACCGGCATGACCGTCGGGCCTGATGGAGCGTTCTACGTCTCCGAACGAGGCTTCGGTTTCGGCGCTGGAGCCGGCCAGATCCTCCGCATCCAACCCTGACCGTCATGACGACCCCGGGCCAGCCCCAGGCCGGCCCGGGGTCGTTGGCAACCAAGGCACAGCTGAGGTGCTGTTCGCGCCCGGCGGCCAGTCCGGCCTGAGCCCGATCCCACGCAAGGCTGATCGCATCGACAGCGGGCAGCAGGGATCCCGGCCGCCGCCCGTCAGACAATCCCGGCCGCGAGAGCGCGTTCCAAAGACATGCGAAGACACAGATTCGCCATATCTGGACAGCCTGC
>JAOPYP010000671.1 GCA_025964635.1 Actinomycetes bacterium
GCCACATTCCCGCCCGCGGAATGCCCGAGCAGGTCCATCCGCTCCAGGCCCAGCTCGGCCCGCAGCGCCTCCACGTCCCGGGCGATCCGGTCACAGCGGTAGGCCGCCGGGTCGGCGGCCACCTCGCTGTCCCCGGTCCCGCGGGTGTCCGGCAGGATCAGCTCCCGGGAACGCCCCAGCCCGCCCAGGTCACCAAGGTAGCCGGGCAGCTGGCCCGGGCCGCCGGGCAGGCAGACCAGCGGGGGGCCGGACCCGGCCCGGTGGTAGGCCAGCTTCGCACCGTCGTAGGAAGTGAAATGAGCCATGCCTGCCATCCTCCGCCCGGCGCCGCGGCGCAGACACGGAATTCTGCGGACAGCAGACCTCAGGCGCAGGCCGGTGACTCCACGCGGTCCTGGCCCGCGGCGGCCCGGGGGCACGGCCAAGGTTCGTTAGTCGGGGGCACCCCGGGCGGACAGGGCCGAGCCTGCGGACACGGTCGCCCGGCCCGGCTCGCCTGACGGCACCGGAGGGCACGGCTCGGCCGGGATGAGGGTCCGGAAGCCGCGGGATTCCAGGCCGTACAGCGGGATCTTCCACAGCGCTGGCACCCGTCCTATGCGGCCCGCCGCCCGGCCAGCCGTCCTGATGTTCAGCCGCATCAGGCGGCGGGCGCCGATGACCGCCAGCCCGGCCAGCGGCAGCTCGATACACAGCGCCATCAGCAGGCTGACCAGGAAATCACTGGTGCGCAGGTCCAGGCTCACGTCGAACCACGCGTCGCAGCACAGCAGGGTGGCGAGCACCACCAGGCAGATGATGACCAGCTGGCGGTGCCGCCAGCCGGCCCAGGCGGTGATGGCGAACGCAGCGAGCAGGCCGAGGTCGAACCCGACCCAGGCTCCCCGCCAGCCGCCCGAGCGGTAGGAGCGGGGCAGCGTGACGGCGAGCACGCCGATCCAGGCGGCCAGCGCGAGGCAGCAGCCGATGATGGCGACGAGCGCGATAGCCCGGCTGCGCGGGTTCCCGGGCAGATCTGATTCTGTGCGCGGTCCGGGCTGCTCCGGCTCACCGGAGCCGGGGGCAGCGTCCTCGGGCGGAGATCCGTCCAGAGCCGCGAGGGCGCACGCGAGTTCGGCACGCTCGTCGGGGCTCATCCGGCGAAGCTCGTCCACATTTATCACCGAAGCACCTCCTTAGCCCGTAACTACCCCGCAGGCCGCTTGCTTCCCGCCCCGGCGCCTGTGCTTTCGCTGGGAGTTCACCGGGAGCCGGCTGACCGGGGGCACGCGGGCCCGAGGGGTGCTGGGGGCCGGGCCGCGGAGCAGTCCGGGAGGTGGCGCTTAGCCGGCCGCCCCGGGGGGTGGCGCCGCGCCGGCCTGCCCGGCGAGGTAGTCCGCCAGCTCGCCGGCCGGCACCACCGCCTGCGCGCCGCTGTCCATGTCCCGCACGGTCACCACGCCGGCTTCTTCCTCCTGCCGGCCGTAGATCAGCGCCCAGCGCGCGCCCTGGTCACTGGCCCACTTGAGCTGGCGGCCCAGCTTTCCCGATGACCCCATGTACACGCTGGAGCGCAGGCCCGCCCGGCGCGCGGCCGCGGCGAACGCGAACGCGCGGGCCGCGAATTCCTGCCCCAGGATGGTGACGGCTACGTCCAGCCGCCCGGGCCGGCCCGCGGGGACCCCCTCGGGCAGCAGCAGGAGGATCCGCTCGATTCCCAGCGACCCGCCGGTGCCCGGCACGTCGGGACCGCCCAGCTGCTCGATCAGGTGGTCGTAGCGGCCGCCCGAGGAAATGGAGCCGGGCACCCCGTCCGCCACGACTTCCCAGATCGGGCCGGTGTAGTAGCTCAGCCCGCGGACCATGCGCGGGGTGAACTCGATCCGGCCGGCCGGGATCTGGGCCGTGACCAGCGACAGCACCTGGTCGACTTCCTCCAGCCCGGCCGCGCCCTCCTCGCTCGGCTTGAGCGCGGCCCGGATCCGTTCGTCCGCGTCCGGGGCGGTCATGGCGGAGACCAGGTCCTCCGCGGTGCTGCTGGCCAGGCCCCGCTCGGTCAGCTCGGCGGCCACCTCCGCGGGAGACAGCTTGTCCAGCTTGTCCAGCGTGATCAGGACGCCCGGGCCCAGCTCGCCGGGGACGCCGAACGCCTCGAGCAGGCCGGCCAGCACGTGCCGGGAGTTGAGCAGGATCCGGAAGTCCGCGACGCCCAGCCCGGCCAGCGTGTCGTGCACCGCGCAGATGACTTCCGCGTCGGCCAGCACCGACGTCGAGCCGAGGGTGTCCAGGTCGCACTGCACGAACTCGCGGAACCGGCCCCGCCCGGGCCGGTCCGCGCGCCACACCGGGCCCATCGCGTACCGCTTGTACGGCGTGGGCAGCTGGCTCCCGTACGCGGCGGCGACCCGGGCCAGCGGGACCGTCATGTCGTAGCGCAACGCCAGGTCCGCCTCGCCGGAGGCCTCGTGCTCGCCGCGCCGGAGGATCTTGAAGATGAGCTTGTCGCCCTCTTCCCCGTACTTGCCCAGCAGCACGTCGAGGCGCTCGAAGGCCGGGGTCTGCAGCGGCTCGAACCCGTACCGCGAGAACACCGAGCGGATCACCGCGAAGGCCCGCTCGCGCTTCTCGACCTCCGCGGCCAGGAAATCACGTGTCCCCGATGGGGGATCGAACTGCGTTGGCATGCGTCCATGCTCCCCGACGAGGCCACCCCACGTCACATCGATACCCGGGAACTGGGCCCGCGCCGCCCGCCGCCGGCGGCGGGCGGCGCGATAAATATCCAGGCCACCGGGCCTGCCCTGGTACGCTGACGGCGTGTACTAGGACCAGCGGCCCCGCTCTCAGCAGCCCCGAGCCTTAGCCTGCCCTCGTCCTAGGAGTCTCCCCGATGTCCCTCCCGCAGGTCGCTGACGCGGCCGCGTCCTCCGCTGAGCTGACTCCGCAGTCCCCGCCCCCGCCGTCTCCCGCGGCGCCGTC
>JAOPYP010000673.1 GCA_025964635.1 Actinomycetes bacterium
GGCCGCGGACGCCGTGCTGATCGACTCCAGCACCCTGGACCTGGGTGAGGTCATCAGCGTGATCGAGGGCCTGGCCCGCGAGCGGGCCAATGCGGCGTGGTCGCGATGACCGAGTACGAGCCCGGCGGCGGGGAGGACTACTGGGCCGACGCCAGCGACCTGGTGGACGGCGATGACAGCCAGCCCGGCGTCCGTGTCCCGGTCCTCGCGGTGGTCGGCCGGCCCAACGTTGGCAAGTCCACCCTGGTCAACCGCATCCTCGGCAGCAGGCAGGCGGTAGTCCAGGACGTCCCCGGGGTCACCCGGGACCGGGTCACCTACGACGCCTCCTGGCGGGGCCGCGCGTTCACGGTGGTGGACACCGGCGGCTGGGAGCCGTTCCCGGGCGCCGAGGAAGGCCAGCAGCGCCGCGAGCTCGCCGAGCAGGTCACGGCGCAGGCCCAGGTGGCCGTGGAGGCCGCCGACGCGGTGCTGTTCGTGCTGGACGCGGTGGTCGGGGTCACCGACGCCGACGACGCTGTCGCCGCCGTGCTCCGACGGGCCGGCAAACCGGTGGTCGTTGCGGCAAACAAGGTGGACGATGCCATCGCGGAACCTGCCGCGACGGCCCTGTGGTCGCTCGGCCTGGGCGAGCCCCAGCCGGTCAGCGCGCTGCACGGGCGGGGGAGCGGGGACCTGCTGGATGCGGTGCTCGGCGCGCTGCCGGAGACCCCGCAGGAGCGGATCGGGGACACCGGGGGCCCGCGCCGGGTGGCCCTCATCGGCCGGCCCAACGTGGGCAAGTCCAGCCTGCTGAACAAGCTCGCCGGGCAGACCCGGGTGCTGGTGGACGAGGTGGCGGGGACGACCCGCGACCCCGTGGACGAGCTGATCGAGCTGGGCGGCACCACCTGGCGGTTCGTGGACACCGCGGGCATCCGGCGGCGGGCCAGCCAGAACCAGGGCGCGGATTTCTACGCGGCGCTGCGCACCGCCGGCGCGCTGGAGCGGGCCGAGGTGGCCGTGGTCCTGGTGGACGCCAGCGAGCCGCTCACCGAGCAGGACCTGCGGATCATCTCGATGGTGATCGACGCCGGGCGGGCCCTGGTCATCGCCTACAACAAGTGGGACCTGGTGGATGAGGACCGGCGCGAGCAGCTGGACCGGGAGATCGACCGGCAGCTGCACACCGCGCGCTGGGCGCCGCGGGCCAATATCTCCGCGATGACCGGGCGGCACGTGGACCGCCTGGTCCCCGCGATCAGGCAGGCCCTGGAGAGCTGGGAGACCCGGGTGCCGACCGGGCGGCTGAACGCCTGGCTGAACGAGGTGGTCGCGGCCACCCCGCCGCCGTCCCGCGGCGGCCGGCAGCCGCGGATCATGTTCGCGACCCAGGCGGGCATCCGGCCGCCGCACTTCGTGCTGTTCACCACCGGATTCCTGGAAGCGGGCTACCGCCGCTTCCTGGAGCGGCGGCTGCGTGAGGAGTTCGGGTTCGAGGGCAGCCCGATTCGCCTGTCGCTGCGGCTGCGGGAGCGGCGTTCCGGTGCGGGCAAGGGCGGCGGGGCCCCGCGCCGCGGAGCCCGGGCCCGGGCCCGCCGGGAGGACTGACCGCCGGCGAGTCTCAACCCGGACAGCCTGACCGGCCAGGACGACTGCCCGGCCGGGAAAACGTGAACCGGCCGCCCTCCCCCCGGGGGCCGCGCAGAGCGCATCTTGGGGAGGGCGGCCGGTCGCTCAGGGCCCCGGGTCGTCCCGGGGGTCAGCAGGTGAGCCGGAACCAGACCGTGGTGCCGACCACGTCGCTGGTATAGCCCCAGCGCTCGGCGAGCTGCTCGACGAGGAACAGCCCATGGCCGTCGGGCTCGAACACCTCGTCCTTGACCACCGGGGTGCTGCGCGCGGAGCCGTTGTCCACGACCTCGACCCGGACCGCGCCGGGGATGCCGAGCACCACGACGGTGACCGTCCCGCCGGGGCGGCTGGACTCACTGTGCATCACGGCGTTGGTTACGAGTTCAGAGCACAGTAAAACGGCGTCGTCGGCGCAGGGATGCGCCGGCCCGAGGGTCCTGGCCACGAACGCCCGCGCCTCCGCGACGTTCCTGGTCCGGCCCGCGATCGTCAGGCTGCCCACGATGACCGGCACGGCGGCGGCCGCCGCAGTTCCCTGCGGCATGTCCGCAGCTGCTGTCCGCGGGCTGCCGGCGCCTGATACCCCGGCGGCCGCAGAGGCGGTAGCTCCCATCCCTGGTGCGCTCCCTTCCCGGGCTGCGCGTTCCCCCCCTACGCGGCCAGCGGGCCGCCGAAGCGAGGCGCCCCGCCGCCAGGGTCCGCGATGGTAGCCGGTCAGATACGGCGTGTTAGATCCATGATGGGGGTGGGCGTGCATCTCACGCAAGTGCGTAGCACAAATATCGCAGGCGAAATTTCAGATGAGATCTCATCCCTTTCGCAAGTCCGGTATCGTTACTTGATGTACCGGAAGAGTTGTGTCCATCCTGCCTCTGATCTGGGGCGGGATCCCGCCGGACTGGCCTTCGAGGAGGCGAGATGCCTGTGTCGATCGGCCCCACGGTGCGGCGGCGGCGCCTCGGCTCCGAATTAAGGCGGTTGCGCGAGGCGCACTCGTTCAAGCTTGAAGAGGCCGCGGACCGGCTGGGCCTGGCCGCGTCGACGCTGTCCCGCATCGAGACCGGCAAGGCGCCCACCCGGACCGCCTACCTCATGACGATGTTCGAGATGTACGGCGTGGAGGACCCGGGCCAGCGGCAGGTGCTCGTCGAGATGGCCCGGGAAGGCCACCGCAAGGGCTGGTGGGCTGTCTACGACGATGTGCTCCCGACCGGGTTCGACGTGTACGTGGGCCTCGAGGCCGAGGCGTCCGCGCTGCGGGTGTTCGAGGACCAGGTCGTCCACGGCCTGCTGCAGACGGAGGGCTACGCCCGCACGGTTATGACCTCGGTCCGCCGGTGGCAGGACACCAGGCAGATCGACCGCGCGGTCGAGCTGCGCATGGGGCGGCAGCGGGTGCTCGCCGGATCGGACCCGCTGAAGCTGTGGTGCATCCTCAACGAGCCCGTCATCTCGAGGATGATCGGCGGCCCGGACGTCATGCGTGAGCAGCTGGCCCGGCTCCTCGAGGCGAGCCAGCAGCCGAACGTGACGTTGCAGGTGCTGCCGTTGTCCAGCGGCGTTCACCCGGCCCTGAACGGCCCATTCTGCATCCTTGAGTTCCCAGAACGTGGCGACCAGGACGTGGTCTACACGGAAGGCGTCGCCGGCCACGCTTATCTGGAAAGAGACGCCGAGGTGCGCTCGTGCGCGGAGGTTTTCGATCTGCTCCGCGCGGCAGCGTTGTCACCAGCCGATACAGTCAAATTCATCGACCGAATGGCTGGCGGCATCACCTGAGGAATGCTCCTACTCCATAGAAGGGATTGAGGGGATGACCCCGGAATTCACCAATGCCCGCTGGTTCAAGAGCAGCGCCTCAAGCGTCACGGGCTGCGTGGAAGTCGCGCACCTGCCCAATGGCCTGGTGGCGTTGCGCGATTCCAAGGATGTCAGCAAGGCACCGCACGTGTTCAACCGCCGCGAGTGGACGGCGTTCCTGGCCGGCGTACGGAACGGCGAGTTCGACCTGCCCGTTCGCTAGTCAGCGGGCCGCCGGACCTGCGGGGCTGATGTGTGCCCGGGGGGGCGGTGGGGGCGCCCTCCTTCTCCCGGCCAGATAAGCGCCGGGAGGAGGAGGGTTTCCGCCGCCACCTATGAGGTGCCGTCGAGGTCAGCCAGCATGGTGGTGATAAGCCGGTGCGAGTCGCCCGGGGACGCGCTCACGATGCTGAGCCGTTCCATGGCCAGCAGGTAGCGTTCCACCTCGGCCCGCTTGTCGACGTAGGTGGCGCTGGTCAGCTGCTCCGCGTACACCATGTCGGGCATGTCGGCGTCGGCGAAGCGCAGGATGCTGAACGAGCCCGGCGCTGCGTAGCTGACCACGGGAAACGGGGTCACCTGCAGGGTGAGGGACTGCTGGTGGCACGCGTCGCGCAGGTGCTCCAGCTGGCCGCGGAGGATCCCGGGTCCGCCGATCGGGCGGCGGAGCGCCACCTCGTCGATGATGGCCCAGAGGCGGATGCCGCCCGCCGCGAAGCGGCGCTGGCGCTCCTTGAGCAGGACGACGAGGCGTTCCGCCTCATCCAGCGAGTTGTCACCCAGGGCCAGCACGGCGGACGCGTAGTCCTCGGTCTGCAGCAGGCCGGGCACGAACTGGGCGTCGTAGGTACGGATCGACTGGGCTGATTCCTCCAGCCCCATGTAGGCCTGGAACCACCCGGGCAGGACGTCGTGGTAGCGATGCCACCAGCCCGGCTGGTTGGCCCGGCTGGCCAGCAGCAGCATTTGCTCCCGCTCGGCTTTGTCGGTTATCCCGTACAAGCTGAGCAGGTCGGCGATGTCGATTTCGCGGACCGCATTCCGGCCGAGTTCGATACGGCTGATCTTGGATTCGGAGCCCCGGATGGTGCGCGCGGCTTCCTGGGCGCTGATTCCCCGGGACTCGCGCAGACGGCGGAGCTGAGCCCCAAGGAGCAGGCGCAGGACTGTAGGGCCGCCGACCGCATCTGCCATCGACCCACTTCCTCTCCGGGAACGGCTGCCTGACAGCATGCACCCGGGTGGTCCAGGTGGGCTTCGGCATTACCGCAACGTGCCTCGCTTCTTTGCGGGGGAGAAATGCGCGGGGAGTCGCCTTTTCGCTGACCCGGCCACTGTATCGCCTGAGCCATTGCCTGGCACCCCTCGGGCGTGGCCGGGCCGGCGGCGGGGACCGGGAACCGGCCGGTAGCCTGAGCACTGGCCATCAGCACGGGCCATTCAGCCCGGGCCATCAGCAGGGGCCAGATGGGTCCGCAGTCCTACGAAGGCAGGGTCATGCGCTACCGGTCCTTGGGTGAGAGCGGGCTGCTCGTCTCGGTGGCCGGCCTCGGCTGCAACAACTTCGGCAGCCGGCTGGACCTGCAGCAGACCCGGGCCGTGGTGGACGCGGCGATCGACGCGGGCATCACGCTGTTCGACACCGCCGACATCTACGGCAACGGCGGGGGCTCGGAGGAGATGCTCGGCGAGGTGCTCGGCGCACGGCGCGACCAGGTCGTGCTGGCCACCAAGTTCGGAAACCAGCGGGCGGACATGGGATACGGCCCGGCGGCCGGGGCCAAGGGCGGCCGGGCCTACATCCGGCGGGCCGTCGAGCAGTCACTGCGCCGGCTCCGCACCGACTACCTCGACCTGTACCAGCTGCACACGCCCGACCCGGTCACGCCCATCGGCGAGACCCTGCACGCCCTCACCGAGCTGGTCGCCGAGGGCAAGGTCCGCTACCTCGGCCACTCCAACTTCTCCGGCTGGCAGATCGCCGACGCCGCGCACGTGGCGCGGGAGGCCGGCACGGAGGCCTTCATCTCCGCGCAGAACCACTGGTCGCTGCTCGAGCGGCAGGCCGAGGTCGAGGTGGTGCCCGCGGCCCGGCACTGCGGCCTCGGGGTGCTGCCGTTCTACCCGCTCGCCAACGGCCTGCTCACCGGCAAGGTCCAGCGCGGCCAGCCGCCGCCGCCCGGCAGCAGGCTGGCCAGCCGGGAGGGCTACATCACCGGGCCGAAACTCGACCGGGTCGAGGCGCTCGCCCGGTGGGCCACGGAGCACGGGGTCAGCCTCCTCGACGTGGCCATCGGCGGCCTGGCCGCCCAGCCGGGCTGCGCCTCGGTCATCGCCGGGGCGACCTCGCCGGATCAGGTCAAGGCGAACGCCGCGGCGGCGGAGTGGGTCCCGCCGCAGGACGCGCTGGCCGAGCTGGACCAGATCGTGCCTCCGCCCGATCCCGCGTCCTGAGCCGGCGGTCCGTTCCTGCTGCCCCGGGCGAACGGGACGACGGGGTCAGTTCTTGCTTACCGCCTTGTCGTAGAGGTCCCGGATCGTCCGGCCGAACCGCGCCGAGTAGGAGACCGACGGCGTGTTCCCGCCCTGCTCGTAGCCGCCGATGACGCCCATCACGGCGCCCTGGCCGGTGGCCGGGTGCACGTTCGCGAGGAACGGCCCGCCGCTGGTGCCGTCGGTGTAGCCGCCGCAGTCGAACTCCATCTGCCGCTTGCCGAACGCCCGGGTCCGGGCGGTGCAGGTGATCGGCCGCTCCCGGCTGTCCGGGTAGCCGATGACCTGGACCAGCTGTGAGGCCCTCCAGCCGGTGGCGAGGTTCTCCCCGCCGGTTTCCTCCTGGACCCGATTGGAGTTCCCCGGCTGGCTGACGACCAGGAAGGCCACGTCGTCGTTGGGGTTCGCGGAGTTGGCCCAGGCGGCGTCCACGAACACCCGGGTGACCGTCCAGCTGCCGTAGGGCTCCTGATGCCGGTGATACTCCGGCACGAAGGCCACCTGGCCCGGCTGCTTGCCCTGGAGGCAGTGCGCCGCGGTGATGACCAGATCCTTGACTGCGCTGTTGACCACGCTCGCCGTGCAGAAGTGCTGGCCGAGATGGCCGCCACTCACGGTGAACAGCGCTCCCACCGCGTGGGTGCCGTTATAGAAGCGGCCGTGCAGCAGGGCAGGAGGGACGGCCGGGGCTCCGCGGGGCAGCGTCCTGACCGCCGCGGCGAGCCGGGCCGCCAGCCGCTCCGCACCGTGTGCGCCCGGTGACGTGGCCACGATGCTCATCGTGACCGCGGCCGCCAGCCCCGCGCCCCACGCGGCCGGCCGGGCCCGGAGCGGCGGGCGTGACGGCCGGGCTTTTCTGGCATAGTCCCGCATCCTGCCCCTCAACTGGCCTCCCACCTGGGCGCTTGCGTCACTCTGGCCAACCAGGCCCCTCCACTTCATTGTGCGGGCCACGTGCCCGCAGAGCCAGAGGCGGCACCCGGGAACATGCCGGCAAATTGCCGTATGTAACTACGGAGAGCGCTGGAGGGTCGACCGGGAGGGCGTGATCACCGCGCCCGGCAGCGGCGTAAGATCGCGTCAGCTTGATTCCGCCGGGTGAGTTGGGTGCTGTGAGCTACTTCGCCGACAACTGGTCCTTCGACCCGTTCCTGATCGTGGTGCTGGTCCTGGTGGCCTGGCACGAGATCGGCCTGGCCCGGCTGGCCCGGCGGTCCCGGCCCGGGCGGACCCGGCAGCGCAGGCTCCGCTCGCTCTTTTTCTACGCCGGTCTCGCGGTCCTGCTCATCGCGGTCGTATCACCCATCGACTACTGGGCCGACGAGTACTTCTTCGTGCATATGCTCCAGCACCTGCTGCTCATGTTCGCCGCGCCGACGCTGGTGGTGGCCGGTGCCCCCTGGCAGCCGCTGCTCGACGGGCTGCCTGGGCGAACCGGCCGGGCCGCGACCGCCGCGGTGCTGCGGGACTCCTGGTCGCGGCCGTTCCGGGCGATCGCCGGGTTCCTGCTGCGCCCCTGGGTCTCGGTCACGCTGTTCTCCGTGGTCATGCTGGTCTGGCACGTTCCATTGCTGTTCGACCTCGCGCAGCAGAATCAGGCTGTGCACATCTGGCTCGTGCACGGGAGCTTCTTCCTGGCCGGGGTGCTGTTCTGGCTCCAGTTCATCCCGTCGCCGCCGTTCCAGCGCCGGATGCCGCTGGTCTCCCAGGCCGTCGCCCTGATCGGGACCAACCTGGTCATGTGGATGCTGGCCATGGCCCTGAGCATCTTCTCCCAGAAATCCTGGTACTCGGGCTACAGCCACGTCCCCGGGGTCACGCTGCCGCCGTACGCGGACCAGGAGATCGGCGCGGCGATCCTGTGGGTCTGCGGTGACTTCTGGGCCATTCCCGCGCTCATCTACGTGGTCCGCCGCCTCGTGAACGAGGACGGCAGCGTCAGCGCGGCGATCGATCAGATCCTGCACCGCGGAGCCTCGGGCAGCGGCTGGGCCTCATCCAGCCGCCGGGTCCCGCCCGGTTCGACCGCGCCGACGGTGCGCCCGCCCGCCGGGCCGCCGTCCTGACCGTCGCGCAGCGGGCGGCTCAGCCGCCGTGCTTCTCGAGGTAGTCCAGGTAGACCGGGCGCAGCGCGTCCGCCACGTCGGGGTTTTCGTGGCCGAAGGCGTCGTCGATCATCGCGGACAGCTGGGTGACGTCGGCCGCGGTCTGGTCGGCGTGCCCGGCGACCGCCTCGCCCTCGGGGATTTCCCGCAGCAGCTGCCATAGGAACCCGAGATCCAGATGCCGCACGGCCCGGCGGACGGCACGGTCGTGAAGTTCCTGGGAGGAGAGGGCCTCGAGGGCATCCCGGTCAGTCATGGGACGAACCCTACCGGGCATCGTGGTCCCGCTGGCGCACGGTCAGCGGCCGCGG
>JAOPYP010000674.1 GCA_025964635.1 Actinomycetes bacterium
TGCGGCCTGCCGCTCGACACCGAGGGGCACATCTGCCCGCGCCAGAATGGCCACCGGGCCGCCAATGGCTGAAAAGCCACCTGCACGCCGGCTGTCCCGGCCGCGCCCCCCGCGCCAGCCCAAGCAGTCCCCGGATGACCACGCGGCCGCGCTCGAACTGCTCCGTGAAGGTGAACTGGAGGTCGAAGGACGCCTGATCGTCGCCTCCAACGCCACCCTGTATTGCACGATCCGCCGCGGTTCCACCGAATCGGCCTGCGTGTACAAGCCGATCGCAGGGGAGCGGCCGCTGTGGGATTTCCCACATGGCACGCTCGCCGGGCGCGAGGTCGCCGCGTACGCGGTGTCCCGGGCCGCGGGCTGGGACCTCGTCCCGCCGACCGTGTACCGGGACGGCCCGTTCGGCCCGGGCATGTGCCAGCTGTGGATCGAATCCGATGCCAACGTGGACCTGGTGGCCCTGTCCCGCCGCTCCGATCACCAGATGCTCCGGGACATGGCCGTGTTCGACGCCGTGGTCAACAACGCGGACCGCAAGATCGGCCACCTGCTGCCGGTCAGCGCGGAGCGGCTCTACGGGTGTGACCACGGCGTGTGCTTCGGCGAGGAGTACAAGCTCCGCACCGTGCTCTGGCAGTGGCGGGGCCGGAAGCTGCCCGCGCGGTCCATCGAGGCGCTGGTCCGGCTGCGGGGCGAACTGGCGAGCGGGCCACTCGCCGGGGAACTGCCGCAGCGGCTGACCGCGAGCGAGGTGCGGGCCACCAGGCAGCGGGTCGAACTGCTGCTCGAAGAGCGCGTCCATCCCTACCCGCCCGAGGACTGGCCCGCCGTCCCCTGGCCGCCCTACTAACGGCCGGGTTCGCCGGGGTGGCGGCGGCGGCGGAGGTAGCGCTCGAATTCGCGGGCGATCGCGTCCCCGCTCGCTTCGGGCAGGTCGGTCGCGTCCTTGGCCTCCTCGAGCGTCCGGACGTAGTCCGCGACCTCGGTGTCCTGCTCCGCCAGTTCGTCGACCCCGTGTTCCCACGCCCGCGCCTCCTGGGATAGGTCACCCAGCGGCAGGGACACGTCCAGGACGTCCTCGACCCCCCGGAGCAGCGCCAGCGTGGCCTTGGGGCTGGGCGGCTGGGCCACGTAGTGCGGCACCGAGGCCCACAGCGACACCGTCGCGATGCCGGCCTGCGCGCAGGCGTGCTGGAGCACCCCGACGATCCCCGTGGGGCCCTTGTACTCCACCGGCTCGACGTGCAGCTCGCTGGCCAGGGCCGGATCCGACGCCGCGGCGGCCACGGGCACCGGGCGGGTGTGCGGGGAGTCCGCGAGCAGCGCGCCCAGCAGCACCACCGTCTGGGCGCCGAGGTCGGTGAAGGACTGGACCAGCTCGTCGCTGAAGCCCCGCCACCGCATGTTGGGCTCGATCCCGTGGACCAGCACGATGTCGCGGCCCAGGCCCTCCGGGCTGGCCACCGACAGCCGCGTGGTCGGCCAGACCAGCCGCTCCGTGCGGCCCTCGGAGACCTCCATCACCGGCCGGGTCACCTGGAAGTCGTAGTAGTCCTCCGGGTCAATGGCCCCGATCTGGGTGGCGTCCCAGGTCAGGCCCAGATGATCGACCACTCCGCTGGCGGCTTCCCCTGCGTCGTTCCACCCCTCGAAGGCAGCGATGACTGCTGGCGAGGACAGCGCTCGATCGCCGTTCAGCTCGATCACCCACCACCTCCTTCGGGGGCCGCCGCTCACCCGGATGACTCCAGGTTACGTGTACCTCGATGATCACCGCGTGACCCGGGGGTCGGTGCCGCTGGTCCGGCTCAGCCGCCCTCTGGACGCGTCGCCCTAGAATAAGGGCCCTATGACGAACACTGCCCGCCCGGCCCAGCCGGCCCGGCTGGACCTCGGTGCCGTCCTCGGGAATCGCGTGGTGGTGGCCGACGGGGCAATGGGGACAATGCTCCAGGCCAGCGACGCCACGCTGGACGATTTCGATGGCCATGAGGGATGCAACGAAATCCTCAACGTGACCCGGCCAGACATCGTCCGGGCGGTGCACGAGGGATACCTCGGGGCCGGGGTGGACTGCGTCACTACTAACACGTTCGGTGCAAACCTGAGCAACCTGGGAGAATACGGGCTGTCCGCGCGGATCGGGGACCTGTCCGAGGCCGGGGCCAGGATCGCCCGCCAGGCAGCTGACCAGTGGTCCACACCAGCACGCCCACGCTGGGTGCTCGGCTCCATGGGGCCGGGGACCAAGCTGCCGACCCTCGGCCACACCAGGTTCGCTGACCTGCGCGACGCCTACCAGCTCGGCGCGGCCGGGCTGATCAGCGGCGGGGCCGATGCGATCATCATCGAGACCAGCCAGGACCTGCTCCAGGCCAAGGCCGCGATCATCGGCACCCGGCGCGCGATGACCGCCGCGGGCGCCGAGCTCCCGCTCATCGCCCAGGTGACGATCGAGACCACCGGCGCCATGCTGCTGGGCAGCGAGATCGGGGCCGCGCTCACCGCCCTCGAGCCGCTGGGCATCACCCTGATCGGGCTGAACTGTGCCACCGGGCCCGGTGAGATGAGTGAGCACCTCCGCTACCTGGCCGCGCACTCACGCATCCCCCTGTCCTGCATGCCCAACGCGGGGCTGCCCGTGCTCACCTCCGACGGCGCCCGGTACCCGCTGAGCCCGGCCCAGCTGGCCGATGCGCACGCCAGGTTCACCGAGCAGTTCGGCCTGGCCCTGGTCGGCGGCTGCTGCGGCACCACACCCGAGCACCTGGCCGCCGTGGTGGACCGGCTGCACGGGCGGCCGGTGGCGCCGCGCCGGCCCCGGGCTGAGCCGGGGGTGGCGTCGCTCTACCAGCACGTCCCGTTCCGGCAGGACACGTCGTTCCTGGCCATCGGGGAGCGGACCAACGCCAACGGCTCGAAGGCGTTCCGGGAAGCGCTCATCGCGGGCCGCTACGACGACTGCGTGGAAATCGCCCGGGCACAGACCCGGGACGGGGCCCACCTGCTGGACCTGTGCGTGGACTACGTGGGGCGGGACGGCCCCGGGGACATGGCCGAGCTAGCGGGCAGGCTGGCCACGGCGGCCACGCTGCCGCTGGTCATCGACTCCACCGAGCCGGACGTGATCCAGACCGGACTGGAGCTGCTGGCCGGCCGGGCGGTGGTGAACTCGGTCAACTACGAGGACGGCGATGGCCCGGACTCCCGGATCGCCCGGGTCATGCCCATGATCGCGGAGCACGGCGCCGCGGTGATCGCGCTCACCATCGACGAGCAGGGCCAGGCCCGCACCGCCGAGTGGAAGGTCGCTGTGGCGACCCGGCTGATCGAGGACCTCACCGCGAACTGGGGCATCCGGACCTGCGACATCATCGTGGACTGCCTGACCTTCCCGATCGCGACCGGGCAGGAGGAGACCCGGCGCGACGCGATCGAGACGATCGAGGCCATCCGCCAGGTCAAGCAGCGCTATCCCGAGGTGCAGACCACGCTGGGCGTGTCCAACGTCTCGTTCGGGCTGAATCCCGCGGCGCGCGCCGTGCTGAATTCGGTGTTCCTGGACGAGTGCGTCCGGGCCGGGCTGGACTCCGCGATCGTGCACGCATCCAGGATCATGCCGATCGCCCGGATTCCCGGTGAGCAGCTGCAGGCCGCCCTCGACCTGGTCTACGACCGCCGCCGGGAGGGGTACGACCCGCTGGCCCGCCTGCTCGAGCTGTTCGAGGGGGTGGACGCGGCCGCGGTCAAGGCCAGCCGGGCCGCGGAGCTCGCGGGCCTGCCGCTCTGGGAACGCCTCAAGCGGCGGATCATCGACGGGGAGCGGATCGGCCTCGAGGCCGACCTGGATGAGGCGGTGGCCCAGCGCCCGGCCCTGGAGATCGTCAACGACGTCCTGCTGGACGGGATGAAGACGGTCGGCGAGCTGTTCGGCACCGGGCAGATGCAGCTGCCCTTCGTGCTCCAGTCGGCCGAGGTCATGAAGCTCGCCGTCGGCTACCTCGAACCGCACATGGAGCGGTCCGATGAGGCGGGCAAGGGCCGGATCGTGCTGGCCACGGTCAAGGGCGATGTGCACGACATCGGCAAGAACCTGGTCGACATCATCCTGACCAACAACGGCTACGACGTGGTCAACATCGGCATCAAGCAGCCGGTGTCGGCCATCGTGGACGCGGCGACCGAGCACGCCGCGGACGTCGTGGGCATGTCCGGGCTGCTGGTCAAGTCCACCGTGGTGATGCGGGACAACCTGGCCGAGCTGAACACCCGGGACCTGGCCCACCGGTGGCCGGTGCTGCTCGGCGGGGCCGCGCTCACCCGGGCCTACGTGGAGCAGGACCTGGCCAGCTTGTTCGACGGCGAAGTGCGGTACGCCCGCGACGCGTTCGAGGGACTCCGCCTGATGGATGCCTTCATGGCCGTCAAGCGGGGCCAGGGCGGAGCCGAGCTGCCGCCGATGCGCGAGCGCCGGGTCCGGACCGGGGCCCGCCTCCAGGTCACCGAGCCCGGGGCGATGCCCGCCCGGTCGGACGTGGCCACCGATAGCCCGGTGCCCGCACCCCCCTTCTTCGGTGACCGGATCGTCAAGGGCATCCCGCTGGCGGAGTACGCGGCGTTCCTCGACGAGCGGGCCACGTTCATGGGCCAGTGGGGACTCAAGCCCGGCCGCGGGAAGGACGGGCCGTCCTACGACGAGCTGGTCGAGACGGAAGGCCGGCCGCGGCTGCGGATGTTGCTGGACCGGCTGCAGAGCGAAGGGCTGCTTCAGGCCGGGGTGGTGTACGGCTACTTCCGGGCGGTCAGCGACGGCGACGACCTGGTCGTCCTGGACGGCGACAGAACTGAGCGGGAGCGGTTCACGTTCCCGCGGCAGCGTCACGACCGGCACCTGTGCCTGGCCGACTTCTTCCGCCCGGCGGATTCCGGCGACACCGACGTGGTCGGCTTCCAGCTGGTCACCGTGGGCCCGGCGGTCAGCAAGGCCACCGCGGAACTCTTCGCCAAGAACGCCTACCGCGAGTACCTGGAGCTGCACGGGCTCTCCGTCCAGCTGACCGAGGCCCTCGCGGAGTACTGGCACGGCCGGGTCCGGGAGGAGACCGGCCTCGCCGGGCACGACCCGGCCAGCCTGGACGGCATCCTGAAAGTCGGCTACCGCGGCTGCCGGTACTCGTTCGGCTACCCGGCCTGCCCGGACCTGGAAGACCGGGCCAAGGTGATGCGCCTGCTGCGGCCCGAGCGGATCGGCGTCGCCCTGTCCGAGGAGTTCCAGCTGGAGCCCGAGCAGTCCACCGACGCCCTGATCACGTTCCACCCCGAGGCAAAATATTTCTCGGCTTGACATCCTCCCCCGCCTGAAGGCGGGGATTCCAGCTACCGACCCGGAGGCGACTGTGCTGAGGTTCGCGGTTCACGGGCCTCTGGCGGCCTGGGGTGCCGGGCTGAGGTCAGCATGACGCGGGGAACTGACCGTGAACCCGCGGCCCGGGACAGCTCGGTGGCTTCTGCGCCCGCCCCCGGCGACAGTGCGGATGACTCGGCAGAGAACGAGGGCACCGGCGGCGCCCTGCAGGCGGTCATGTTCGACATGGACGGCCTGCTGGTGGACTCCGAGCCGCTGTGGTTCGAGGCCGAAGCCGCGATCATGGACCGGATGGGCAGCCCCTGGGGGCCTGCTGACCAGCAGCACCTCATCGGCGGCTCGCTGACCCGGTCGACCGCCTACATGCAGGGCAAGGCCGCCCAGCCGGTATCGCGGGAGGTCATCGCCCGGTGGCTCGTGCAGGGCATGGCGGACCTGGTCCGGGCCCGCGGCGTGCAGGTGATGCCCGGCGCGCGCGAGCTGCTCGCCGAGGTCGCGGCGGCCGGCCTGCCGCATGCCCTGGTCACCTCGGCCGAGCCCGAGATCATGGCCGCGGCCCTGGATTCGATCGGAGTGCGCTTCCCGGTCACGGTCTGCGCCGCCGACGTGGTCCGGGGCAAGCCGGATCCCGAGCCCTACCTGCGGGCGGCCGCGCTGCTCGGGGTGCCGCCGGCGCGAAGCGTTGCGCTGGAGGACTCGCCCACCGGCATCAGGTCCGCCCACGCCGCCGGGCTCACGGTGGTCGCGGTACCCAGCGTGCCGCCGCCGCCCGGGCTTGCCCGCTTGACCGTCCCGTCGTTGCGCACGGTCGGTCTCGCCACCCTGCGGGAGGCCGCTGCGGCGCTCGCCGGTGACCCATGACGGTGCCGCTGTGATTCGGTCACAATCCAGGCACGACACTGGGTTATGCCTGGCGCGGACCAGGCAAAACGGTAGATCCTCCCGGTAGGAGCCCTGGTAACCGGCTTCCGCACGGCGTTATGCCGCGACGGCCGGGCAATTTTCCCGTCACGAGCAGCAGGGGAGCACCGCCTGATGGCAGCACCACTGGACGTAGCGCCGTCCGGCGACGTTGCGCCGGAAGCGATGCTGTCCGGGATCAGCGCCAAAGCCATCGAGGGCCGCTCGCTCGGCCAGATCGCCTGGCTCCGGCTGCGCCGGGACAAGGTGGCCATGGCCGGCGGCGCCGTCGTGATCTTCCTCATCCTGGTGGCGATCTTCGGCCCGTTCCTGGTGCAGAACCCGGACATTTACCACGCGAACCTGATCAATCCGACCTTGAGCCGCCCGAACGGACCGTTTGGCGGGATCAGTGTCGCGCACCCGTTCGGCGTCGAGCCGGTGACCGGCCGGGACGTGCTGAGCCGCATCGTCAATGGCGCCCGGGTATCGCTGCTCATCGCGTTCCTGGCCACCGCGCTCGCCGTGAGCATCGGCGTGGTGATGGGCATCATCGCCGGCTATGTCGGCGGCTGGGTGGACGGGGTGATCGCCCGCTCGATGGACGTCTTCCTGGCCTTCCCGCTGCTGGTGTTCGCGATCGCGCTGGTTGGCGTCATCCCGTCGTCGGCGTTCGGGCTGTCCGGCAACTCGCTGCGGATCGGCCTGCTGGTCTTCGTGATCGGGTTCTTCGCCTGGCCCTACATGGGCCGGATCATCCGCGGCCAGACGCTGTCCCTGCGGGAGCGCGAGTTCGTGGACGCTGCGCGCAGCATCGGCGCGCGCGGGCCATACATCCTGTTCCGCGAACTGCTGCCCAATCTGGTTGCACCGATCCTGGTGTACTCGACCCTGCTGATCCCGACCAACATCCTGTTCGAGGCGGCGCTCTCCTACCTGGGGGTCGGCATCATCCCGCCCACGCCCAGCTGGGGGGGCATGATCTCGGACGCGGTGAACAGCGGCTTCTACTCGATCGACCCGATGTACATGATCATTCCCGGCCTGGCCATCTTCATCACCGTGATGGCTTTCAACCTGTTCGGTGACGGGCTGCGCGATGCTCTCGACCCGAGAAGCAGCCGGTAGGCCACTGCATCACCGAATTCGCACAAGGAATCACGACAGGAGGCGTTCCACCTCATGAGGACACGTAAGACTATCGGGCTGGCTGCGATAGGCGCGGCTGCCGCGCTGGCGCTTGCAGCCTGCGGCGGGAGCGGCGGGAGCGGCGGGAGCGGCGGGGGCGGCGGGACCGCGACGAAGGCAAGCTTCAACGCTGGTGTCACTCACGTCGTCAACCCGTCCAACCACAAGGGCGGCACGCTCAACTTCGCGAGCAGCAGCGGCATTCCGGACTCCGCCGACCCGGGCAACACCTACTACGCGCAAATGTGGAACCTCACCCGGCTCTACGCGATGCCGCTGATGACATACGCGTCCTGCCCGGGCCCCTGCGGCCTCAAGGTGGTGCCGGACCTGGCGACCGGGCCGGGCGTCGTCTCCAACAACGGGCTGACCTGGACCTACCACATCCAGCCCAACGTGCATTTCGAAGACGGGACGCTGGTCACCTCGCAGGACGTCAAGTACGCCGTCGAGCGGACGTTCGACAGGTCCAAATTCCCGCTCGGGCCGGGCTATTACCCGTCGTTGCTGGCGCCGCAGAACGCTACCTGCGCCAAGGCCATGGCCGCCGGGAAGACCACCGGCTGCTACCCGGGCCCGTATGTGGACAGGTCCAAGAACCTCATGGGCCTGAACGCGGTGCAGACGCCGAACTCGACCACGGTCGTGTTCCACCTGGCGAAGCCCTTCGCCGACTTCAACTACGTGACGGCGATCCCGCAGAGCGCCCCGGTGCCGCCGAACAAGGACACGGGGGCGAACTACCAGCTGCACCCGATCTCCACCGGCCCCTACATGTTCCAGAGCTACCAGATCAACAAGCAGCTCACGATGGTGCCGAACCCGCACTGGAACCCGGCGACCGATCCCAACGCCAAGCAGCTCCCCAGCAAGATCGTCCTCACCTTCAACGTGAACCCGAACGACGTCGACAACCGGCTCCTGGCTGGGGACATCCAAGTCGACCTGCCGGGGACAGGAGTGCAGGCGGCTGCGCGGACCAAGATCCTGACGTCGAACTCGCTCAAGGCGCAGTCCGACAACCCGGTCAGCGGATTCGAATGGTTCATGACTCTCAACAACAAGGTGCCGCCGATGAACAACATCCACTGCCGGATGGCAGTTGAGTACGCGGCCAACAAGACCAACAACCAGACCGCCTACGGCGGCCCCTACGCGGGCGGCACGATCGGGAGCACGGCCGCGCCGCCGAACGTCGTCGGGCAGAAGCACTTCGACCTGTACGAGGCCACCACCAAGTCGCAGGGTGACCTAACCAAGGCCAAGCAGCAACTCCAGGCCTGCGGCCACCCGAACGGCTTCAGCACCGGTATCACCTACCGCAGCGACCGGCCGAAGGAGGTGTCGGTCGCGCAGGCCATGCAGGCGGCGCTGGCCAGGGTCGGCATCAAGCTCACGCTGCACGGTTTTCCCACCGCCAGCTACACCTCCAACTTCGCCGGCGTGCCTAACTACGTGCACAGCCACGATCTGGGCATCACCGTCTATGGCTGGGCGCCCGACTGGCCGGACGGATACGGAGAGTTCTACTACATCGCGGATGGCGCGGCCATCAGCCCGGTCGGGAACACCAACCTCGGGGAGCTCAACGACCCATTGGTCAACAGCCTGCTCGGCAAGTTCGCGACGGAGAACAGCGCCACGGTGCGGAACTCCTACACCAGTCAGATCGATATGCAGATCATGAAGGACGCGGCGTTCCTGCCCATCGTGTACGCGAAGGCGCTGCTCTACCGGCCCTCGAATCTGACCAATGTGTATGTGCAGCCGTTCTACGGCATGTATAACTACGCGGTCCTCGGGCTGAAATAGCCAGCTCGACGTAGCAGCAAGCGAGAAGTAGCAGCAAGAGAAGAGAGCAGGTGAAGGCGCTGGTGCCCGGCTGGGATGACCGCCCGGGCACCAGCGCCGCATCCCGTGATCACTTTCATCGTCCGGCGCCTCATCGCCACAGTCTTCCTGCTGATCGTGGTCAGCATGATCACGTTTGCGATCTTCTTCCTGCTGCCCCGGCTGGCCGGGCAGACCACGCGCGGACTGGCCAGCCAGTACATCGGGCGCAACCCAACGCCGGCCGCCGTGCACGCGATCGAACAGCAGCTCGGCCTGGACGCGCCGCTCCCGGTCCAGTACGGGCGGTTCCTCAGGGGCATCGTGCTCGGCGAGCACTTCAATGCTGGCACGAGCAAGGCCTACTGCCCGCCGCCGTGCTTCGGCTACTCCTTCAAGAACCAGCAGCCGGTCTGGCCGATGATGGTCAGCGGCCTGCCGGTGACCATCTCGCTCGCCGCAGGGGCGGCGATCCTGTGGCTGGTCGGCGGAGTGGCGATCGGGGTGATCTCCGCGCTGAGACGCGGCACCCTGTTCGACCGGTTCTCGATGGGCGTCGCCCTCGCCGGGGTGTCGCTGCCGATCTTCTTCACTGGGCTGATCGCGCTGGAGCTATTCAGCTACAAATGGCCGATCTTCCCGAACGTCCAGTTCGTCCCCTTCACCCAGAACCCGCTGCTGTGGGCGCGGAACCTGGTGCTGCCCTGGATCGTCCTGGCGTTCCTCTATGCCGCGCTCTATGCCAGGCTGACCAGGGCGGGCATGCTCGAGACGATGAGTGAGGACTACATCCGCACGGCCCGGGCCAAGGGATTGCCGGAGCGTACCGTGATCTTCAAGCACGGGCTGAGGGCGGCACTCACCCCGATCGTGACCATCTTCGGCATGGACATTGGCCTGCTGCTCGGCGGCGCCATCCTCACCGAGGTGACCTTCTCCCTGCACGGCCTGGGCCTGTTCACCGTTGAGGCGATCCAGAACCAGGACCTGCCGGAGATCCTCGGGGTCACCTTGCTGGCCGCGTTCTTCATCGTCATCGCCAACCTGGTGGTGGACGTGCTGTACGCCGTGGTCGACCCGAGGGTGAGGCGCTGATGCCGGACACCCTGCTGGATGTCGCGGACCTGCGCATCCACTTCCCGACCAGTGACGGCCTGGTCAAGGCGGTGGACGGGATCTCGTTCAGTCTCGAGCGGGGCCAGACCCTGGGCATCGTCGGGGAATCGGGCTCCGGGAAGAGCGTCACCAGCCTCGGCATCATGGGCCTGCACCACGGCACCAATGCCCAGATCACCGGGCACATCAAGCTGGACGGCGAGGAACTGGTCGGCGCCACTCCGGGCCGGGTCCGCGAACTGCGCGGCAGCAAGATGGCGATGATCTTCCAGGACCCGCTGTCCTCGCTGCACCCGTACTACACGATCGGGGCCCAGATCGCCGAGGCGTACCTGGTCCACAACCAGGTCGGCAAGAAGGTCGCCCACAAGCACGCCATCGACCTGCTGGGCCGGGTGGGCATCCCGCAGCCCGCCAGCCGGGCCGATGACTACCCGCACCAGTTCTCCGGCGGCATGCGGCAGCGCGCGATGATCGCGATGGCGCTGAGCTGCGACCCGGAACTGCTGATCGCTGATGAGCCGACCACCGCACTGGATGTGACGGTGCAGGCCCAGATTCTGGACCTGATCTGGGACCTGCAGCAGGAGTACCACTCCGCGGTCATCATCATCACCCACGACCTCGGGGTGGTCGCTGAACTGTCCGATGACATCCTGGTCATGTACGCGGGCCGGATGGCGGAGTACGGCAGCGCCGAGGATACGTTCGACCAGCCTGGGCACCCCTATACCTGGGGCTTGCTCGCGTCCATGCCGCGGATCGACGAAGCCCGCCTGGAACGACTCGTCCCTATCAAAGGCACCCCGCCCAGCCTGATCAACGTCCCGTCCGGCTGCGCGTTCCACCCCCGGTGCCGGTATGCCGGGTTCACCGGCGGGCGGAGCCAGACCGAGGTGCCAGAGCTACGTGAGGTGAGCCCTGGGCACCTGGCGGCCTGCCATCTGACCGGCGACCAGCGCCGGAAGTTCCGGACCGAGCTGGTTCTCGAGGAGACTGAGGCGTCCACCGCCCGGATGACGCAGGGAGAAGCGTGAGCACCCCAGTCAGCACAGCCGGGACCGCGGGCGCGATTGGCGGCGCCGGCGACGCGCTGCTCGAGGTGACTGGCCTGACCAAGCACTTCCCCATAACCAGGGGGATCATCTTCCGGCAGAAGGTCGGCGCAGTGCAGGCCGTGGATCAGGTCGACTTCTCGGTGGCCCCAGGGCAGACCCTCGGCCTGGTTGGGGAGTCCGGCTGCGGCAAGACCACGACCGGGCGGCTGCTCACCCGGCTGCTGGAACCGACCGGCGGCCGGATCATGTTCGAGGGCCGGGACATCACGCACCTGTCCATGGGGAAGATGCGCCCGCTGCGCCGGGACATCCAGATGATCTTCCAGGATCCGTACTCGTCCCTGAACCCGCGTCACACCGTCGGCGGGATCGTCGGCGCGCCACTGCGGCTGCAGAAGGTCAAGACGGAGAAAGGCATCAAGGCCACCGTCCAGGAGCTGCTGGAGCTGGTCGGGCTCAACCCGGAGCACTACAA
Source organism: Actinomycetes bacterium (assembly GCA_025964635.1). Lineage (GTDB taxonomy): Bacteria > Actinomycetota > Actinomycetes > Streptosporangiales > Streptosporangiaceae > RYN-230. Next base: position 11,933 of record JAOPYP010000674.1, read on the forward strand.
CCGCTACCCGCACGAGTTCTCCGGCGGCCAGCGCCAGCGCATCGGGATCGCGCGCACCCTTGCGCTGCGGCCCAAGCTGATCGTCGCCGACGAGCCGGTGTCCGCGCTGGACGTGTCGATCCAGGCGCAGGTGATCAACCTGCTGGAGGACCTGCAGAACGAGCTGGGACTCACCTACGTGGTGATCGCGCACGACCTGTCTGTGGTGCGGCACATCAGTGACCACGTGGCGGTCATGTACCTGGGCAAGATCGTCGAGCTCGCCGGCCGCGACCAGCTTTACGCGGCGCCCCGGCACCCCTACACGGTGGCCCTGATGTCGGCGGTGCCGGTCCCGGCGCCGGTGCGCGTCGATGGCCGCAGACAGCGCCGGGAGCGCATCCGGCTGTCCGGCGACGTGCCCAGCCCGCTGAACCCGCCGCCGGCCTGCCGGTTCCACACCCGGTGCTGGAAGGCGCAGGAGGTGTGCCGGACCCAGGAGCCGCCGCTCACCGAGCTGATCCCGGGACACCGGGTGGCCTGTCACTTCCCGGAGAACACAGCGGCCAGCGCGGAGTAGGTCCCCAGGTTCGCGGCACAGCTTCCGCCGCCGCGGGGCACTCTCGGCGGTGTGTGACGGGCCGTACATCCTGTTCCGTAAGCTGCCGCCCAACCCGGCGGCCCCGATCGTGGTGTACTCGTCGATCGAAGCGATGTACATGCACGGCAGGAGGCGCTCCACCTCATGAGGAGACCCAGGGCTACCGGGCTGGCCGTGTTCGGGGCGGGCGCCGCGCTCGCGCTGGCCGCCTGTGGCGGCGGCAGCGGAGGTGGTGCTGGCTCATCGTCGTCCGCTGGCTACAACGCCTCGCTCACGAAGGTGGTCAACCATTCCAGCCACAAAGGCGGGACGCTCACCTTCGGGGACAGTGGCACCCCCGACTCGACCGACCCGGGCAACACCTACTACCCGTTCATGTGGAACCTCACCAGGCTCTACACGATGCCGCTGATGACCTATAAGTCCTGCCCCGGCCAGTGCGGGCTGCAGGTCGTCCCGGACC